>JBQCJO010000248.1:0-2482 GCA_051952735.1 Rhizomicrobium sp. | reverse complement strand
TCGAAGATTTCCGACTTGGCGTCGGCGATGGCTTCACAGCTGCCGAAGAATTCCAGATGCGCCGGCGCAATCGTGGTGATCAGCGCCACATGCGGCTTCACGAAACCGACCAGATTGCGCAACTCGCCGAAATGATTCATGCCCACTTCGAACACACCGTATTGCGTTTCACGCGGCATCGACGCGAGGCTGAGCGGCACGCCCCAATGATTGTTGTAGGATGCGGCGGACGCATGCGTGGCGCCGAGCGCGCCAAAAGCGAGCCGCAACATCTCCTTGGTCGTCGTTTTGCCGGCGCTGCCCGTGACGGCGATGATTTTAGCATTGCTGCGCGCCCGCGAGGCTCGAGCCAGATCTTCCAACCCACGCTGAACATGCCCCACGATAAGCAGTGGACCGTTCGCGCCTTCCGGCTTGTGCGTGACAAGTGCGGCGGATGCTTTCGCATCAAAAGCCGCCTTCACGAAGTCATGGCCGTCACGCGCATCGCCTTTGAGCGCAACAAAGAGATCGCCCGGCTTTAGCGTACGCGTATCGATCGATAAGCCGGTCGCATCGAATGCGCGGGTTGCGTGGCCAAGCGTGGCGGCCTCGGCTTCGGCGGATGTCCAGAGCGCGCTCATGCCGCCTCCGCCGCGCGACCGCCCAGCGACACCGCCGCCTTGATCGCTTCATCCTTGTCGAGGAACGGACGCACTTCGCTACCGATGACCTGACCGGACTCGTGACCTTTGCCGGCAATGACGAGGATATCGCCTGCATCCAACGAAGCGATGGCGTCATGAATTGCTTTCGCCCGATCGCCAATTTCACGCGCGCCTGGGGCGCCCGCCAAAGCTTCTCTTCGGATCGTCGCCGGATCTTCGCTGCGCGGATTGTCGTCGGTGACGATGACGTCGTCGGCAAACTTCGTTGCTGCAGCGCCCATGAGTGGGCGCTTGCCCTTATCCCTGTCTCCGCCACACCCGAATATGACGTGCAGCCGGTTGGCGACATGCGGACGGATTGCTGTCAGGACTGTCTCCAAAGCGTCCGGTGTGTGCGCGTAGTCCACATAAACTGCAGCGCCGGACTTCGCGTAAGCGACTTTCTCAAGACGGCCGGCCGCGCCCTTTAGTTTGGCCAGCGCCGCAAATACTTTCTCAGCGGAATCGCCCAATCCGATCGCCAGGCCGGCAGCAACGAGAGCATTCGAAGCCTGAAAATCACCGGCCAACGGCAATGCCACATCATATGCCGTGCCACCGACAGAGACCCTAAGCGTCTGACCTTCCGCATTGGCCTTGCGTGAAACGAGCTTGAGCGTTTCACCAGCCTCGCCAACCGTCACGAGTTTCAACCCGCGCGCTTTCGCGGCCTGGATGAACACAGCAGCATTGTCTTCGTCAGCGTTCACAACCACGACGCCGCCGTCCTTCACCACCTCGCTGAAGAGGCGCAGCTTGGCTGCAAGATAGGCTTCGAAGTCCTTGTGATAGTCGAGATGATCGCGCGTCAGATTCGTGAAGGCCGCCGCCGCAATCTCCACGCCATCAAGACGATATTGGTCGAGACCGTGACTGGACGCTTCCAATGCCAAATGATCCACGCCATCGATCGCAAGCTGCTTCAAGATGCGATGAACAGCGATGGGGTCGGGTGTCGTATGGGCTAACGGGATTTCGCCTCTGGGCGTCACAACACCGATCGTGCCCATGCTGGCCGCTTGATAACCGAGCGTTGCCCAGATCTGCCGAAGGAAGACCGAAACAGACGTTTTCCCATTGGTGCCGGTGACCGCAGCCACCGTTTTGGGTTGAGCGGCAAAGAATTTCGCGGCCAGCCGCGCCAACCGCAAGCGCGGGTTCTCATCTGAGATGAATTGCACGCCGAGCTTTTCGGCATCGCCCCGCGCTTCCGGCGTGGACAGCACGGCGACCGCGCCACGCTTCACCGCATCGGACATGAAAGCGGCGCCGTTGGCGCGCGTGCCGGATAGCGCGGCGAAAAGATAGCCTGGCTTCACCTCGCGGCTGTCGCTCGCAAGACCGGCAAATTCGGCAACGGATTCCATCGGGCTTTTGCCCACCTTACCCGGCACCACTCTCGTCCCCGATTGTGGTTCCATTATGAATTTCCCTTGCCCGGAACGGGGACGTCTGCCGTTTTCGGCATCTCGAGCATAGGTGCGATATGGGCGATCACGTCGCCGGCGAGCGGCGCTGCGGTATGACCCGCCAGCGCCATCACGGCGCTTTCGCCGTGCGGCTCGTCCAGCATCACAAACACCAGATAGCGCGGGTTGTCGACCGGAAAAACGGCGCAGAAAGACGTCAGCAATTTGTGGGCGATATAGCGGCCGCCCAGATTCTTCTCGGCAGACCCGGTCTTGCCGCCGACATCGTAGCCAGGGACATCCGCGTTCTTGCCGGTTCCGTTGGTCACCACATAACGCAGCAATTCGCGCATCTTCACGCTGGTTTCGGGCTTGAGCACCTGTTCT
>JBQCJO010000247.1:0-8248 GCA_051952735.1 Rhizomicrobium sp. | reverse complement strand
CGCTGCAGCTCGATATAGAGCCTGCCCGGAAAGATCGTTGCGAGGCGTTTGAGCAGTTCGTCCGCCGCTTCGGGCTGGCCGTTCACGATCAGGGAATTGACTGGGCCACCAGGGCCGCCGGTCAGGCAGATCAACCCTTCCGCGTTCGCCGCAAGCTGCGCCGTCTTCACATGCGGCCACTCACCGGGTTCGGCGCCGAGATAGGCCTGGCTCAGGATCTTGGAGAGGTTCTGATAGCCCTGCTCGTTCTGAACCAGCAGCGGGAGCTGCGCCGGCTTCTGCTTCGAGGCCATTCCGGCCGTGCCGGGCGTCTCGTTCAGATCGACGGAGAGAAGACAGCCCACGATGGGCTGGACGCCGCGCTTGGCCAGCGTCTCGCTGATCTCAAAGACGCCAAAGAGGTTGTTCGTGTCTGTGACGGCGACGGCCGGCATGGCGTTGTCGCGCGCCAGCTCCGCGAGCTCGCCCGGGCGGATTGCGCCTTCCAAAAGCGAATAAGCGCTCTTCACCCGCAAATGCACGAAATTGGCCGGTTTTCGCTCCGCCGCCATCGCCAGACTGATTCTCCATCGCCAGAACCCCGATCATCGCCGCCCGCCGCGCAAAGCGCGACGCGGGGAAATGCCCATCCACAAGGAGTTGGAGGTCAGACGACGGCCATCGCCTGTGCGACCGTCGCCAGCGCGAAGGAACACGCCACAAAGGCCAGAAGGCCCACACCCGCCGCAATATCTTTCGCCCAGATCATCCTGCCCTCCGTTCTTATTGGACAGGCATGTTCTGCTCTTGTTCTCATCGAGTCAAGAACAAAACGGGATCATTTTACAGGTAGCTAGTAAGGCATTGAATACAAACAATATCTCGGCGGAAGGATCGGCTAGCTCTTAGCGAACTTGCCAGCATCGACAAGGCGGCCGTCCTGCATCACCAGCGCGCGATCCATCTTCGCGGCGAGATCGGCATTGTGGGTCGCGATCAGAGCGGCAAGGCCCTCCGAGCGCACCAGCGCGACCAGCGCATCGAACACTCCGCCGGATGTGCGTGGATCGAGATTGCCCGTCGGCTCGTCGGCCAGGAGGATGCGCGGATTGTTCGCCAGCGCACGCGCGATGGCGACACGCTGTTGTTCGCCACCCGACAACTGTGACGGACGATGCGTCATGCGCTCGCCCAAACCCATTTGCTCCAGCAGGCGTTTGGCGTTGGCTTCGGACTCGGCGCGCGGCTTGCCGGCGATGCGCTGCGGCAGGATCACGTTCTCCAGCGCCGTGAATTCCGGCAGCAGGTGGTGGGCCTGATAGACGAAGCCGATCATGTCGCGGCGGATGCGTGTGCGCGTGCGTTCGTCGAGTTTCGATGCCGCCGAACCCGCGACGTAGATCTCGCCTGCGGTAGGTGCTTCCAAAAGGCCCGCCATGTGCAGCAAGGATGATTTGCCGGCGCCGGAAGGACCGACGAGCGCCACCACTTCGCCGGGACGCAGCGTCAGTTCCAGATTGTGGAAGACGTCGAGCGTGCCCTCACCTTGCGCATAAGCCCGCGCGACATTTTCGAGGCGGAGCGCGGCAGCGGCGAAATCACTCATAACGGAGCGCCTCCACCGGATCGAGGCGCGCCGCGCGCCACGCTGGATAAAGCGTGGCGAGGAACGATAGCACCAACGCCATCGCGACTACGGCGACAACTTCTTGCGGATCCATCTCCGCGGGCATGCGCGAAAGGAAATAGATTTCCGGATTGAACAGCGACGTGCCGGTCAGCGACTGCAGGAACAAGCGGATGGATTCGATATTGGCGCAGAAGAGCGCTCCGACGACGAAGCCGATGATCGTGCCGGTCACGCCGATACTGGCACCCGCGATGAAGAAGATGCGCATGATCGCGCCGCGTGACGCGCCCATTGTCCGCAAGATCGCAATATCGGCAGACTTGTCCTTCACCAGCATCACAAGACCGGAAATGATGTTCAGCGCCGCCACCAGAATGATGAGCGAGAGGATGAGGAACATGACGTTCTTCTCCACCTCCACGGCGCCGAACAGGCTGGAGTTCATGTCCTGCCAGGTCACCACGCGCGAATAGGGCCCTGCCGCCTGGCCGAGGGGCGCGACCATGGATTTGATGCTGTCCGGATCGCGGACCATGACTTCAAGACCGCTGACGGTCTTGTCCTGGTTGAAGAAGAGTTGCGCCTGATCCAGCGGCATGAATACGAAAGTAGAGTCATATTCGCTCATGCCGACATTGAACGTACCGGCGACGCGATAGGTCTTGATGCGCGGCGTGGTGCCAAAAGGCGTCACATCGCCATGCGGCGCGATCAGCGTGATCGTCGCGCCGGGAACCAGACGCATCTTGTTGGCAAGGCGCTGGCCGATGATGACTTCATCGCCGCCGGTGAAATGCGCCAGCGCGCCTTCCGACAGCGAGCTTGAAACCATCGTCTGTGTTTTGAGATCGGACTGCCGCATGCCGCGCACCAGCACGCCGGAGTTGATGCCGTTGGCGGACGCCATCACCTGCCCGTCGATGATCGGCGCCACCCGGATGACGCCCGGCACCCCACGCACCTGGGCCGCGATCTTGTCGAAATCGGGAAGATCGCCCGCGTAGTTCTGCACCACGGCGTGTCCGTTGATGCCCAGAATGCGCGAGAGCAATTCGTGCCGGAACCCATTCATCACCGCCAGGACGATGATGAGCGCGGCGACGCCGAGTGCAATGCCGATCAGCGACAGGATGGAAATGATGGAGATGTAGCCGTCGGCGCGTTTGGGACGCAGATAGCGGGTCGCGATCATCCATTCGAAGGCGGCGAAAGGCCGTGTCGCTGGCCCCGTCTTCATTTCCGCACGCCGCGTCGAGGGTTGCGCACGGCGCGGCTGACCGTCGGCGAAAGGCGGCGGTTCGGCACCGATCTTGGCGATGCGATTCTCAAGCTGTGAGCGCGGATCGGCCATTCAGGAGGCGACTTTCCGGGGGCTTTCGGCGGCTGGGCGCATGGGCTACTTCTACCCGAAATCCTTCTAAGAGCAATTAACGGTCATGCAACGTGCCTTGAGCGTCACACGCGCGAATTTCCCCGAATGGTATCAGGCTGTGGTCCGCGAAGCGGACATGGCGGAACCCTCGCCGGTGCGCGGCTGCATGATCATCAAGCCGTGGGGCTGGGGCGTGTGGGAACGCATCCAGGCGGTGCTCGACCGCCGCATCAAGGAGACGGGCCACGAGAACGCCTATTTCCCGCTTCTGATCCCGCTGTCGTTCATCGCCAAGGAAGCCGAGCATGTGGAAGGCTTCGCCAAGGAGATGGCGGTTGTTACGCATCACCGCCTGAAGAATTTCGACGGCACGCTGAAGCCGGATCCCGAAGCGGAACTGGAAGAGCCCTACATCATCCGCCCGACATCGGAGACGATCATCGGCGATTCCTTCTCGCGCTGGATCAAGAGCCATCGCGACCTGCCGCTGCTCATCAACCAGTGGGCGAATGTGATGCGCTGGGAAATGCGCACGCGCCTGTTCCTGCGCACATCGGAGTTCCTCTGGCAGGAAGGCCATACCGCGCACGCCAATGAGAAGGATGCGCTGGACGAGACCATGCTGGCGCTGGAAATGTATCGCAGCCTCGCGGAAGACGCGCTCGCCATGCCGGTCATCACCGGCGAGAAGCCGGCGAACGAGCGATTCCCCGGCGCCGTATCCACCTTCTCCATCGAAGCGATGATGCAGGATGGCAAGGCGCTGCAGGCTGGCACCTCGCATTATCTCGGCACGCATTTCGCTGAAGCGCAGAACATCCGTTACCAGAACGAATCCGGCGAGATGGTCTATTGCCATACGACGAGCTGGGGCATGTCCACGCGCATGATCGGCGGTTTGATCATGACCCATGGCGATGATGACGGCTTGCGCCTGCCGCCGATCGTGGCGCCGCAGCAGATCGTCATCGTGCCCATGCTGCGCGACAAGCCGGAAGACGCGGAGCTGCTCGCCTATGGCGAAGCGCTGGTGAAAGCATTGCGCGCGAAAACCGCTCTCGGCGAAGGCGTGCGCGTGCTTCTCGACAAGAAGGCGACACGGTCGGCGGAGAAGCGCTGGAACTGGGTTCGCCGCGGCGCGCCAATCATTCTCGAGATCGGGCCGCGCGATATGGCGGGTGGCAACGTCACCTTCATGCGCCGTGACGCCCTGCGTGATGGCGACAAGGTGAAATCGTCCAGCATGACCCGCGATGCGTTCGTGGAGGCGGCGCCCAAGCTTCTGGAAGAGATTCAAACCGGCCTTTTCAAAGAGGCCAAAGCGCGCATGGATGCAGCAATCAAGACGGATATCACCACCTTTGAGCAGCTCGCGGAGTATTTCGCCGGCGACGATGAAAGCGGTGACTTCAAGGGCTGGGTGCGTGCACCGTGGTGCAAGCCTGAAGGCGCGGAGCTTGATGCCATCGACGACAAGCTCAAGAAACTGAAGCTCACGTTGCGCAACGTGCCGCTGGGCCAGTCCGGAACGACGGGAAAGTGCCTCTTCACCGGAAAACCGGGCGTCGAGGAAATCCTGATTTCACGCGCTTACTAGGCTTCAGCGTCCGACGGGGACCATACCTTGGAACGGAATCTGCTCGCCGATGTTGTCGATGAGCGATTTCACATCCACCGGCAGCGGGTCGTCGATGCCGGTCCATTTTCCACGGGCGTTCAGCTCTGCGACGTTGAAGCCCATCTGCGCGTCATAAGTGCGATCGGATTGGTTGCGTAGCCGCTGCTCCGCCGCGTACCACGCGCGCTTCTGCCGCCCATCGCCGCAATTCGCGGCCTCGTCGCCTTCCGCGCCCCAGCGCAGCTCAATGCAGTTGTAAGGATCGAAGGACAGCTTGTAGAGCCGACGCATGATCTCGTCATAGGTCAGCGTGATCGGACGCTTGCCGGACGTCATATAGATGATTTTGCAAGCATCGGATTCTTCCTGATAGGCCTGCTGCAATTCCGGCTTGAGGAAGCTTCCGTCGAAGACGATGCGTGGATCGCGGTTGATCCACATCGCGATCATGTCCTTCATGTCCTTGTAGAACTGCTGTGCTGCCGCCTTGATGCGCGCGTCGCGCGATGGCGTGGAATAGTTCTCCCACTCCGTATTGTCGGAGCCGTAGATATTGTCCGGCAGCCGCGCGGGGTGTTCCTTGTTCGCAATGCCGTCGGAGATGGCGAGATTCACATATTGCGCGCGGTCGCCCAAATCGTTGCACATGGTACGCATCGTCTGACGCAATTCGTAGATCGGATTGTAGTCCATCTTGCCGCCAGAGATCGCAACGCGGGCATATTCGTAGAAGCCCAGCTTGATGCCGTTGTAGCTGTAGCGCGCCTTCTTCACGTCGCTGCCGGGATTGGGCTCTGTGCCCACATACTGAACGAGCGAATAATCCGGAATCTGATCATTCTGTGCGAATGCCATATGGCCGCCGAGCAGATGCCCGGCGCCGTCGCGATGCGCACCGACGAGCTTGAACGGCCGCCAATTCTTGAAACCTCCGCCCAATCGCGCCGGGCTCTGGCCAAACTGCGCACCATAGACGCTGCGCGTGATGGTGTAGTCGGGATGCGCGTCCATGTAATAGGCACGGCCATCCGCATCCACCTTGTAGATGATGCCGACATGGCCGTTGACGTCATAGACGATGGTGCCGGGACGGATCGATCCAGGCGCCAGCGCGGGCGCGTAGAAATCCGATTGGATGCCGCGCTTCTCCGCCGCATCGGTGCGATAGGTGCCGGAGAAAACGCTCTCGATCGTCTCGCGCACGGCTTGCGGTCCGTTGATCCCACTGCCGGTGTCGATGAAGTCGTGCCGCGAGACTGGATGGTTCGCGGTCTTGGTGAACCGCAGATCGCCGCCTTCGCCCGACACCGCATTCACGAAGCTGAACGGCAATCCGTTCTTCCAGGCGTAGTAGGCCCGCAACAGATACGGCAGCTTTGCACAGTCCACATCGACATCGACGAAAGCCTGATCGGTGTGGCGATAGGGATTGGCGGCGTTCCGCAGGCAGCTTTCGGAAGAGGAGCAATTGGTTTCGCCGATCGCCTGCACAAAACGGCCAAAGCCGTCTTCGTCCGCCTGGCTCCAGTGATCTTTGGTGATCCGCCAGCTTCCGGCGGCCCAGACGGGCGTGGCCAAACAAGCCATCAAAACGGCGAGCACCAATCTACGCATGACCCAACCCAATCTTTGCGCCAGCCTCGTTGCCGGACGCCTGCCTCGTCAAGGCAAACGGCCTTTTACCCTGAACAGTTGCCCGCCAGATTATGTCTCATGTTGCACCGCAGCATTCGCGAAAGTTGCGTGACAGGACAGCGGAGCATCTGTAGTTTGCCTGCATAAACACCGGACAGCCGGAACGGCCAAGTTCGGGGAGGATGCGAAGGCCGGGTCACCCCGGCCTTTCGTGTTTCTGAGGCTTCGCCCACCCTTCGCCGGGGCAATCGGGCGAGTCGTTCTATGGAAAAGCTGTTCGGGCTGCGCGCGGCAGGCACAACCGTTCGCCGCGAGATCGTCGCGGGAGCGACCACGTTCCTCACCCTCGCCTACATCATGTTCGTGAATCCCAAGATCCTCGGCGCCACGGGGATGGATGCGGGTGCGGTGTTCGTCGCGACCTGCGTGGCCTCGGCCTTCGCAACATTGGTGATGGGACTTTACGCCAACCTACCGGTCGCATTGGCGCCGGGCATGGGGCTGAACGCCTATTTCGCATTCACGGTCGTTCCGGCGCTTGGCGGCGACTGGCGCTTGGCGCTCGGCTGCGTGTTCCTGTCGGGGATTCTGTTCGTGATCGTATCGATCACGCCGGCGCGCGAATGGCTCATCAACGCCATTCCCAAAAGCCTGAAACTCGCCATCGCCGCCGGCATCGGATTCTTTCTGGCGCTGATCGGTTTCGCAAACTCCGGGCTTGTGGTGGCGAGCCCGGCAACGATCATTCAGGAAGGCGTGCTCACTGATCCGAAATTCCTGATCGCCGCTACGGCGTTCGTTTTGATGTTCGCACTGGCGGCACGCGGCATCATCGGAGCGGTGTTGATCGGTATCGTGACCGCGACGGTTGCGGCAGTCCTTTTCCAGCTCGAACCCACGCCGTCCGTTATCAGTCTGCCGCCGTCCATTGCGCCGACACTGCTGCAATTCCGTTTCGAATGGACATCCGCCATCGCGGTGATCGTCTTCACCTTCTTGCTGGTGGAAATGCTCGATACGTCGGGTACACTGACCGCCGTGGCGCATCAGGCGAAGCTGCTCGACAAAGATGGCCACCTGAAGAATGCGCGCCGCGCATTGGCGAGCGACGCGCTCGGTGCGACGGTGGGCGCTGCGCTCGGCACTTCGCCCGTCACCGCCTATATCGAAAGCGCGGCCGGTGTGCAGTCGGGCGGCCGCACCGGCCTTACAGCGGTGGTCGTGGCGGCGCTGTTCCTCCTCAGCCTTTTCCTGAGCCCGCTTGCGCAGGCTATTCCGGCTTACGCCACAGCGCCCGCTCTCGTTTTCGTGGCAGCGCTTATGGCGAAAGGACTGCGCGACATCGATTGGGACGACCTGACGGAAGCTGCACCGGCCCTCATCACGGCGCTGGCCATTCCGTTCACCTATTCCATCGCGGCGGGCATTGGCGTTGGATTTATCGCTTACGCGGCGATCAAGATCGTTTCCGGCCGCTGGCGCGAGGTGAACGCGGCGGTTGCGATCATCGCGCTCGCTTTTGTAGTGAAGATTGCGCTCGGCTAAAGGTCGAGGATTCCGAACGCGATCAGGGCATAAAAAATACCCGACAGCACCGCCGCGATCACAAGCGCGATGAGCGCTTTCTTGCCGAGTTGTGGGCTTCTTGGCGCGCCGGTTTCAGGATCGACGTCGCCCAGCCCAACAGGCATCAGACAGAACAGCGAAAGAAAGAAGAACCCCGCAAAGGCGCTGATGAGAACAGCGCCGTGTACCGCACCGAGGATCACGCCTGCTCCAGTTCCACCAGTGTGCCGACGAAGTCCTTCGGGTGCAGGAAGATCACCGGCTTGCCATGTGCGCCGATCCGCGGCTCGCCCGTGCCGGTAATGGTGGCGCCCATCTTCTTCATCTGATCGCGCGCGGCGTAAATGTCGTCCACTTCATAGCAAACATGATGCATGCCGCCGTTCGGATTATTCTCCAAGAATTTAGCGATAGGCGAGTTGTCGCCCAGCGGTTCCAGTAGTTCAAT
>JBQCJO010000246.1:0-2289 GCA_051952735.1 Rhizomicrobium sp. | reverse complement strand
AAGGGCAAGAGCGATGCGTTTCATGGCCGTCCGCTATACCGGGAACAACCGCGCATCGCCACTCGCAGGAGCGTGAACGTCCCGATAGGCTGTGGCCAGAAGAACACCGGAGGAAAACATGACGAAGACGAATCGGCAGTGGATCCTGAAGCGCCGCCCCGTGGGAGACATCAAGGCGGGCGATCTCGAACTGGTCGAACAGCCGATGCCGAAGCCCGGTCCGGGCCAATTCCTGGCGCGTACGCTGTATCTGTCGCTCGATCCCACCAACCGCATCTGGATGAGCGACATGGAGCAATACATGCCGCCGGTGCAGATCGGCGACGTGATGCGCGGCGGCACATTGTCGGTCGTCGAGGAATCCAACAACCCCGCCTTCCAGAAAGGCGATGTCGTCTCCGGCGTCGTCGGCTGGCAGGAATACGCAGTGCTCGACGGCGGGCAGAAGGTGGCGCGCAACGGCGCACCGCTCACCGCTTACATGAGCGTGCTCGGCATGACGGGCGCGACCGCCTATTTCGGATTGCTCGACATCGGAAAGCCGGTCGCGGGTGAAACCGTGGTCGTGTCTGCGGCGGCCGGTGCCGTCGGCTCCATCGTGGGCCAGATCGCGAAACTGAAAGGCTGCCGCGTCGTCGGCATCGCCGGCTCGGAGGAGAAGTGCCGCCACGTCGTGAAGGATTTCGGCTTCGATGCCTGCATCAACTACAAGAAAGAGAATGTCGCCGCTGCGCTAAAGCGCGAATGCCCCAACGGCATCGACGTCGATTTCGAGAACGCCGGCGGCACCATCATGGAGGCCGTCATGGACAATCTGAACATGAAGGCGCGCATCGTGCTGTGCGGCATGATCAGCGGCTACAACGCCGAAGGCCCGATCCCCGGCCCCCGCAACTTCGCCAACATTCTCATGAAGCGCGCCCGCGTGGAAGGCTTCATCATCATCGACTATTTCCCGCGCCTGCACGAATTCTATCGCGACATGGCGCCATGGGTGGCCGAGGGCAAGATCAAATACGACGTGCATGTGGTGAAGGGAGTCGATCAGGCGCTGTTCGCGCTCAACCTGCTCTTTATCGGCGGCAACACCGGCAAGCTTTTGCTGCAGATGTCGGAAGAGCCGTGATCACGTTTTCGATCGATGAAGACCCGAAGACGGTTGAAGCTATCGTCGCAGGAATCAAGAGCTTCAACAAGCGCTTCATCGATGGACCACCGCCGCAGAAGTTCAATGTCGCGTTGCGCGATGACAGCGGCACCATTGTCGGCGGCGTGGCAGCGACGCTGGGCCATGGCTCGATGTATCTCGAAGTGGTGTGGAATGGCGACGCCGTGCGCGGCAAAGGCCATGGCCGCAAGATGATCGAGATGATCGAAGCGGAAGGAAGAAAGCGCGGCGCGGTGGATTCGTGGCTCTACACCATGAGCTTCCAGGCGCGGCCGTTCTACGAAAAGCTCGGCTACAAGGTCGTCGGCGAAGTGCCCTTCCCCGGTGGGCATCAGCGCATTGTCATGTGGAAAGCGCTGTGAGGATCACGGGCGGCAGCTTGCGCGGACGCAATCTGGCAACACCGCGCGACGAGCGTGTGCGGCCTACATCCGACAAAGTGCGGCAGGCGATGTTCAACATCCTGATGCACAATGAATTCGGTATCGGCTTCACGCTGGACGGTGCGCGCGTGGCGGACATCTATGCCGGCACCGGCGCGCTCGGCATCGAAGCAATAAGTCATGGCGCGTCGTGGTGCCTCTTCGTGGACGATCACGCGGAAAGCCGCGCACTGATCCGCGAAAACGTCGAGGCGTTGGGGCTGACCGGCGCCAGCAAGATCTGGCGGCGCGATGCCACCGATCTTGGCCCGATGAACACGGGCGCCGGCGGCCCGTTCGATCTGGTCTTTCTGGATCCGCCCTATCGCAAGGATCTGATGACGCCGGCGCTCACGGCGCTGCGCGAGGGTGCGTGGCTTTCGCCAAATGCGCTTGTCATCGCTGAAACCGCGGAAGATGAACCGGCCGTTAGCGCCGATGGCTTCCGCCAGCTCGATAGCCGGATCTATGGCGACACGCGTGTGGAGTTTCTTGCGCTCGCCTAGTGCCCGATCGTCGGACTTCCACCGATCTCTTCGACGTCGAGTTCCGTGACCTGACCATGCTGCGCATAGTAACGCCGCAGCATGACGAACGCTGCCGCAACGCCGATCAGGGGCAGCAAAAGCGTCACGGACAACGGCGCGCCGATCCAGAGCAGAAACGCTGCCGCCAGGCTCCCCGTCGCGCCACCCGTAT
>JBQCJO010000245.1:0-7674 GCA_051952735.1 Rhizomicrobium sp. | reverse complement strand
AGGAAGACATCGTCGTCCAGCTTGCCGTTGTGGACGATGGCGTTCTGGGTATAGCCGGAGGTGAACAGCACCCGGATATCCGGGCGGCTGTCCTTGGCACGGCGGGCCAGTTCGCGTGTCGGGATGTTGCCCGGCATCACCACGTCGGTGAACAGCAGATCCACATGGGCACCGGCCTTGAGGATGGTCAGCGCTTCCTCGGCATTCGCGGCCTTGAGCACGGTATAGCCAAGCTCGGACAGCAGATCGGTGACGGCGGCGCGCACGCCGTCAAAGTATTACACGACAAGGATGGTTTCCGTGCCGCCGATAACCGGCTGTTCGTAGAGCGATGCCTGCATCTCCTGCGGCTTGCGCGAGCGGGGCAGGTAGATTTTGAGCGTCGTGCCCTCCCCGATCTCGCTGTAGATCTTCACATGGCCGCCGGACTGCTTCACGAAGCCGAACACCTGGCTGAGGCCAAGGCCCGTGCCCTGCCCTTCGGGCTTGGTGGTGAAGAACGGATCGAAGGCCCTGGCGATGACGTCCTGCGGCATGCCCGTGCCGGTGTCGCTGATGGCGAGCATCACATATTGCCCGGCCGCGACTTCGCTGTGTGCCGCGGCATAGGTGTCGTCCAGGAACGCGTTGGCGACCTCGATGGTGAGCTTGCCGCCGTCCGGCATCGCATCGCGCGCATTGATGGCGAGATTGAGGATCGCGTTTTCCACCTGGCTGCGGTCCACCATCGTGTTCCATAAACCGCCGGCGACGATCGACTCCACTTCGATGCGCTCGCCCAGAGTACGGCGCAGCAGATCGGTCATCTCGTGCACCATGCGGCCAAGATTGGTCGAGCGCGGATCGAGCGCCTGACGCCGTGCGAAGGCGAGAAGCTGGCCGGTGAGGCGCGCGCCACGCTCCACCGCCGCGACAGCCGACTGCAAACGCGCGGCGCGCTTGGAGGCGTCGCCTTCGTTCTTCACCAGAAGATCGAGATTGGCGCTGATGATCTGCAGAAGGTTGTTGAAGTCGTGCGCCATGCCGCCGGTGAGCTGGCCGATGGATTCCATCTTCTGCGCATTGCGCAGCGACTGCTCGGCGCGCACGCGCTCGGTGACATCGGCGGCGGCGACCAGAAAGCCTTCCTTCGGAACGTCGGCCTTGTAGACGTCGAGATCGCGGTCCTTGCGGCGGAAGCGCGTGTAGCCCTGCGTGCCGTAAGAAGCCTCGGGCAAGTTTTCGAGAGTCTCGCGCGCAAGCTTCTCATCCACATCGTTGAAGGCCTTGAGCGCCGTGCCCAAGCCGGCGAGCGAGGTGGGAAAATCCATCAGGCGGAAGAATATCTCGTTGAAGGCCGTGACCTTGGCCTCCTCGTCGAAGACGAGAATACCGTCGCGGATATTGTCCAGCGTCGCCTGCAGCACGCGCGCCTGGCGTGCCCGCAGCGATTCGCTCAATGCCAGCCGCACGTTGTTCCGGACGATAAGGAAGGCCGCGATCAGCAGGACTAGCAGCGCAATCACCGCGACGAGAACCGCGGTCAGGATTTCGTTTCTTTCGACGACGCGACGGGCCTCGATGCGCTCGTTGAGAAATTGGCGCTCTTCCGTCATGCCGATGGAGATGACGGCACGCGTCGCATCCATCGTGGCCTTGCCCTGATCGAGAAGATTCAAGAGTTCCGGCGGCAGCCTGGGGACAGAGGCGCTCATCACGATGCCGGCGTTCAGAACCCGGAACCGCTCCGCGAACAGCTTGCGCAATTCCTGCGCGCGCCGCTGCTGCTCGGGATTGTCGCGGGTCAGCGCCGCGAACTGATCGATGTGCTTGTCGAGCCGCGCTTCGGCATTGTGAAAGGGCTTGAGGTAACCGGGTTTGCGCGTGAGCAGATAGCCGCGCTGGCCCGTTTCCGCATCGAGCGCGTCGTTCAGCACGGCGCGCAGCGTGTCGATCACCTCATAGGTGTGGGTCACCCACAACTGCTCTTCGCGCTCCGCGGCTGCGAAGCGCGTCAGCGCGAAAGCCATGACCGCGAGTATGAGAACGACGGGGATACCGCCGAGGAAAATTGCCCTGTTGGCCCCCAAGATGAGCCCTACCCCTGTGCCACCGGTGGGCGAACGCGTTGAATCGCTAATGGTTCCGCCCGATTTTCGAAAACAGCCCCGGCGTTCCTATAACGCGGGCCAAACCGTCCGCAAATGGTCGGAGAGAGAGGATTCGAACCTCCGGCCCCCACGTCCCGAACGTGGTGCTCTACCAGGCTGAGCTACTCTCCGAATTCGCCAGGAAGGGCGCCCTTATATAGAGGGGTTTTCGGGGCTGCAACCGGGCGCTTTTGCCCAGTTTTCGCGCCATCCGGCCCCGCCGGACGGCACCGTTGCGGCGCAGAAGCGGCACAAGCTGCCGGCGATAACCCAATGCGGGTTTCGCATGGACGAAATACCGTGACGTCAACGAGAAGAGGCCCGTCCGTATGGTAGGCAGGATTCATGATCCTCGTCGGCCAATATGACTCTCCCTACACGCGCCGGGTGGCGATTTCGCTGCAGGTGCTGGGCATTCCCTACGAACACGATACCCGCTCGGTGTTCGGCGATTTCGATTCCATGCGGACGACCAACCCGCTGGGCCGGATTCCATCGCTCATTCTCGACGGCGGCGAGACGCTGATCGACAGCGCCGCCATCCTCGATCACATCGATGAAATGGTGGGACCGCAGCACGCACTTCTTCCGCTATCCGGCAAGGCGCGCCGGGACGCGCTGCAACGCATCGCGTTGGCCAACGGGGCGGTGGACAAGATCGGCGGCGGCGTGAACTACGAAACATTGATCCGCCCGAAGCAATATCGCTGGCCGGAATGGATCGCGCGCTGCACCACGCAAGGTTTGGGGGCGCTGGCGGCGCTCGATGCGCTGGACTGGCGGGACACGCCGATCGACCAGGCGCAGATCACCACCGCCTGCGCGTTCGACTACATCCAGGTGACCAATCCGGACATCGCACCCGCGGGCCGGTATCCCAAGCTCGACGCGCTGACGAACCGTTTGCGCATGCGGCCGGAATTCCGGAGCACAAGCTTCACCGACTACGCGGTGCCGCGAGGCTGACAATCACCAAAGCCTTCGCTTGGCAATGCGGGAAGCAAATCCTGCGAAGCGCGGTACGCGCGAAGCAGGATGGCTGGGGCGGAAGGATTCGAACCTTCGAATGCCGGAATCAAAATCCGGTGCCTTACCACTTGGCGACGCCCCAAAAGGCGGCGGACCATAGGGCCTCACCTTCCCTGTTTCAACGCGGCATGACAGGGTGCGATTCACGGGGTTCCGAGCGGTCAAAATCCATGTCCATCCAGCTTTTCTTCGTCGACAAACTGATCCGGCTGACGGTGAAGCGGCGCTTTCGCCGCAACCCGGACGTCATGGAGCTGCGTGCATTGATGTCGGAAATGCCGCTGCGCCCGGCGCCGGCACATGTCACCGTGGATCTGGTCACCATCGGCGGAATCAAGACGGAGCGGCTGCACACGGCCAGCGCCGATGAGAGCAAAGCGATTCTCTATATTCATGGCGGCGGCTTCGTGGCCGGCGTGCCGGGCAATCACCGCCCGCTGACCTGGCGCCTGGCGGACAAGGTCGGCGTGCCGGTCTATGCGGTGGACTACAGGCTTGCGCCCGAGCATCCCTTCCCGGCCGGTCTGGATGATTGCGTCGCCGCCTATCGCGGATTGCTCGACAAAGGAATCGCGGCGAAGAACATCGTCATCGCGGGCGACAGCGCCGGTGGAAACCTTACACTGACCACGGCGCTGAAACTGAAATCGCTCGGCGTGGAATTGCCGGCGGCGCTGGTGGCGCTATCGCCGGCGACGGATATCGAAGGCGACGGCTTCGAATCCCGCACCAGCAACGCCGCGTCGGATGCGATGTTCACCGCGCCGATGTTCAAGACTCTGGAACCGCTCTATTGCCCGGGCGGCGACGGCACTCATCCCTTTGTGTCGCCCTATCGCGGTGATGTCGCGGGCCTGCCGCCGACGCTGATCCATTGCTCCGGCGCGGAGATGCTGCGCGACGACGGCGTGAAGATGGCGCAGAAGCTGAACGCGGCAGGCGTGCCCACGCAGATCGAAGTGTGGCCGAAAGTGTTTCACGTCTGGCAGGTGATGGCGGATATGCTGCCCGAGGGACGCGCGTCCATTGAGAAGATCGCAGCTTTCATGCGCGAGCATCTCAAGACCGCCCGGTAATCCAACCTTTCGAAAACGACAGGACGTTCACGGCGGCTTGATCGCAACAGCGTTTGCTTTGCGGATAGCGTCCCGCCGTCACCCACGGGGTTTTCATGCGCACATTTCTTTCCACCCTGCTTCTCACCACCGTTTTGGCTGCACCCGCATTTGCGGAAGACGTTTGCAGCACACTGGAGAAACAGACGCAGGCTTTTTCGGATGCGGGGCAGCGCGGCGACGGCGCGGCGATGGCGAGCGCACTCGATCCCGACGTGATCTTCTTCAACGAAACGGGCGAACGCGCCACGCGCGCCGACATGGCAAGCAGCACGCCACCGCCCGCCGGAACGCCGATACGAACCATCACCACGACGGATTGGGCTTGCAAACTGCATGGCGACACGGCCGTGACGAGCTTCATCGACGTACTGGAGCAAGGCAAACCCGGCGAGATGAAATTCCGCTCCGTCGAAAGCTGGAAGAAGGAAAAGACCGGCTGGAAGATGATCGGCAGCGAGACGCTGACTTTGCAGCAGGATCCCGATGCCATCGCGCTGGATAGCAAGACCCTGGATGAGTATGCGGGCAGCTATGAAGCGCCGTCGGGCATGAAATTCGTGTTCGCGCGCAAGGGCGATGATCTCACCTCGTCGGTCAATGGTGGCGCAGAGACGGCGCAGAAGGCGCAGGCACGCGATATCTTCTTCACGCCGGGCCATGGCAATACGCCGAAGGTCTTTCAGCGTGGCGCGGATGGAAAGGTCAGCGGCTTCATCTACCTGCGCGGAAAGAACAGCATCGTGTTCACGCGCGTCGGCTAGAGCACGCCGCGCACGATGAAATAGACGCCGAGCACCGCGAACAGCGCCGACGCGCCTTTGTGGATCAGGCCCATGGGAAGCTTCTGGGCGAATTTGCTGCCCATGAACACCACCGGCACGTTTGCGACGAGCATGCCCAGCGTGCTGCCGGCGACGACGGCGAACAGGTTGGAATAACCCGCCGCCAGCGCCGCCGTGGCGATCTGCGTCTTGTCGCCGATCTCAGCGATGAAGAAAGCGATCAATGTTGCGATGAACGGGCCGTGGCCGCCAGTCTTCGCATCATCCTTGTCGAGCTTGTCGGGGATCAAGGTCCATGCCGCCATGCCGAGCATGGAAATGCCGACAACAATATCGAGCACATTGGGTGTCAGATATTTTCCGAGCCACACGCCGACGAAACCCGCAAGCGCATGATTGGCAAGCGTGGCCACAAGAATGGCGGCGACGATCGGCACCGGTTTGCGGAATTTCGCCGCCAGCAACAGCGCCAGAAGCTGCGTGCGGTCGCCCATCTCGGCGATGGCGACGGTCGACAACGAAACAAGAAAGGCTTCCATCGGGATATTCCAGCCGAAAGCGGGACAGACAACGGTGCTTTCCTCCGTTCGGCGCGGAGAAAGACACCGTTGGTCTCGCCATGCCTGGTCAGGCCCCGCGCGCCACGGCATCGCTGCCGATTGTGTTGACGCGCGGCCCGGTCACGCCGGGCGGCTACTCCCCAATGGGACGGCGCGGGATAGCACGCGGGATGCCCACGCGCCAGCCGCTTTATTTGAAAACGATGCCGATGGTTTCGGCGATACAGGCCGGGCGGTCCTGGCCTTCGATCTCGATCGTCACTTCGCTGATGAGCTGCATGCCGCCGGACTTCGGATTGAGCTCCGCCGACACCAGCTTCGAGCGCGCGCGGACTTTGCTTCCGACCGGCACCATGTTGGTGAAGCGCACTTTGTTCGAGCCGTAATTGATGCCGCGCGTCACGCCTTCGATGCGCATCATCTTGCCGGTGAGGAACGGGATCAGCGACAGGGTGAGATAGCCATGCGCGATGGTCTTGCCGCCGGGCATTTCCTTCTTCGCGCGCTCCACATCCAGATGAATCCACTGATGGTCGCCGGTGGCATCCGCGAACTGGTTGACGCGCTCCTGCGTGATCTCCAGCCAGTCGGAAACGCCGGTCTCCTGCCCCACCATCTTGGGCAGGTCGTCGAATGTCACGGTCTTGGTCATGTGTGTTCTCCGGTGTCAGACGATCTTGGAATCGCGCTTGCCCCAGTACCTGTCGCGGATGAGGCGCTTGTAGAGTTTGCCGGTGGGATGGCGCGGCAGCTCCTTGTCGAAATCGATGGAGCGAGGGCATTTGATCGCGGAAAGATTCTCGCGCGCGAAAGCCATCAACTCGTCGGCCAGCGCGGGGCCCGCATCGGCCCAATTCGCGGGCTGCACCACCGCCTTCACCTCTTCGCCGAAATCCTCGTTCGGCACGCCGATGACGGCGACGTCCGCGACCTTGGGGTGATTGATGAGAAGATTCTCGGCTTCCTGCGGATAGATGTTCACGCCGCCGGAAATGATCATGAACGCCTTGCGATCGGTGAGATAGAGAAAACCATCCGCATCCAGCTTGCCGACATCGCCCAGCGTGGACCAGCTCGCGTGCTCAGGGTGGCGCGAGTCCTTCGTCTTCTTCTCATCGTTATGATACTTGAACATTGCTTCCGGCGTGGCGGACTCGAAATAGATCGTGCCTTCCTCGCCCACCGGCACTTCCTCGCCGTGCTCGCCGCAGATGTGGATGGGGCCGAGCAACGATTTTCCAACCGTGCCGGGATGTTTCAGCCAGTCCGCGCTGCCGACATAGCAGAAGCCGTTGCCTTCGGTGCCCGCGTAATATTCGTGGATCACCGGACCCCACCACTCGATCATCTTGCGCTTCACTTCGATGGGACACGGCGCGGCAGCATGGATCGCCGATTTCATCGACGACACGTCGTATTTCAGGCGCACCTCTTCGGGCAGCTTCAGCATGCGCACGAACATGGTCGGCACCCACTGGCTGGCGTTCGCCTTGTAGGTCTGGATGTCCTTCAGCGCCTGCTCGGCGTCGAAATGCTCCATGACGATCACCGTGCCGCCCATGCGATGCACCGTCATGCAGTAGCGCAGGGGCGCCGCGTGATAGAGCGGCGCGGGCGACAGATAGATGGACTCGTTCGAGAAGCCGAACAGGCCCTGCACGATCATCAGCAACGGATTGGGCGCGTCGATCGGCTGGCCGGACAGCGGCACGCGCACACCCTTGGGGCGGCCCGTCGTGCCGGAGGAATAGAGCATGTCGGTGCCGGCGGTTTCGTCGGCGATGCGCGATGTCGGCATCGAGGCGACGGCATCGGCATAGTTCTGGTAGCCCGCGGCGTTGCCGCCAACCATGAGCAGCTTCACGCCTTTCAAGATCGGCACCAGTTCACTGGCGACCTTCGTGAGGCCGCTGGAGACGATCAGCACCTTCGCAGCACAATCGCCGACGATGTATTCGACTTCGCCGGCTGTCAGGCGCGACGAAATGCAGGTGTAATAAAGTCCGGCGCGTTGCGCGCCCCAGCAGATCGGCAGGAAATCGAGATTGTTCTCCAT
>JBQCJO010000244.1:0-3405 GCA_051952735.1 Rhizomicrobium sp. | reverse complement strand
GCAATGCGAAGGGTGCGCCGGTCGTGCGGACGTGCTCGTAAGCTGCGCGGGTCGCCAGACCATAGGCCGGATTCACCGCTTCGACTTCCGTCAGACGCGCGCCTTTGAAGTTCGTGCCGAAGGCCTGGACACAGGCATCTCCGACAATCCGGTATTCGTAATCCGCCCCTTCATCGATAATGCGGATGAGCACGATATTGCGCAGGAATGGCGCCATGTCTCGCGGGGCGATCGTCTCTCGACTGGGAAAGCGACGCGTCCCCCGGAGATCCTGCCAATAGCGTACGGCCTGTCTCACCGGCCTGCTATCGAGCGTCTCAGGGAGAACAAGCTCGACAGACGTTTCCGACGCAAGGTTCCGACGTGTTTTGACGGCTAGGGACATCGGAAAATTATTTCAGTGAAACTTTAAGGAAATCTGCCCGGCACGCGGCCTAACCGCGGCGCATTGTCCAATAACGAAACAGATGGCCGCCTTCTCTTGGCGCGACGGCAGGTCAGGCGGCGTGGCTGATGAATTCCTCGAACTTGCCGTTCGGACCGGCAGGTATGCGATCCGCAAAATAGCTGAAGGTCAGCGGGAAAGGATGACCAAGCGCTTTGTGGATATGCGCGACGAGCTTCTTTTCTTCTTCGGCTGTCAACTTCCGTTCCATCACCAGTCGCAGTTCGATGTGCTCGTGATCTTTCTGTATCATCTGATACTGCATGATCGGCGCGATATCCCGAAATCTGTAAAAGCCGACCACCGGCCAATGCCGCGAGCCATCCGGCATGCGGATAAGGTTTCGCTCGCGGCCGAGGATCCGCCTCAAAGTGGGCAACCCTCGTCCGCAGGAGCATTGCGGCCCGACCTCCGCATGGTCGCCGATATCGTACCGGATGAGTGGCGTTGCGAAATTGTTGAGATCGGTCAGAACAATCCTGCCGGTTTCGCCCTCGGCAGCCGCTGTGCCGCGCTCGTTCAGAATTTCGACGACCAGATTTTCCGCCATCACATGATAGAGACCGGATTGCGGACATTGGATCGCAATATTTCCCACCTCTTGTGAGGAATATAGATCGGAGATTCCGGCGCCGAAAAAATCGGCGGCTTCGGTTCGCACGGTGGGGGACAGTGTCTCGCCGATGGTGAGGATTTTCTTGAGGCTTGGAATGCTCATGCCATTCTTCCGGCAATACTCTGTCAGGCCGGCGAGAGCGTTGGGATAGATCAGCAGCGTTTGTGTGGCGAAGCTGCTGATTAGTTCCGCTTGCCGCGCAATGCTGGTCGTGATCGGCAGCCCCAGGACCGGACCGGTCGGTCGTAGCAGAGCTGCCGGCGCCCCCCAATTCCGCAGGTATGTTTCTTCAAAAATGTTTGCGCGCAGGGCACAGAACGGCGCGAGAAAATCTCGCTCGTGCCAAAGATGCTCCCGCATCGTCGTCGAAAGCCAATCGAGTTGGCTGTAGGCCGTGCGCTGGACGATAACGGGCTCGCCTGTCGAGCCCGATGTGCGCGTTTCATATGTGGGAAGATGCGCTTGTGGAATCGTTGTGCAGTACAGATTCGTAGCGCCCTGCAATTGACGACGCGACATCACCGGCAATCGGGCGAGGCCCTTGTGTGACGAGATATCGGCGGCGACGAGCCCCGCGTCTTTCAGGCGCGCCCGAAACTGCGGCGAATAAGTTTCGCAATGCCGCGCCAGAACCGCGAGCTTGCGGCTCTGTAGTGAGGCAATTTCATCGAAGCTTTTCCATTGCGATGCCTCGAGCATCGCCATCGCTCGTGCAAGCAGTTCGGCCTGCTTGCTCACGGTTGAAAGTCCACGACGAAAATCGGACAGCGTTCCGCCAGTTCATAATCTCCGGAATCCAAAAAGCGCGGATTGATGAAATATGACGGCAGATGCGCCAACAATTCTGCGCGCGTGTGGAATTGATAAATCATCGGCTTGCCGGCATAGGCATCGATCTCCGCAATCTCGTCCAAGCTCCACCCTGTTGCCGCGCTCAAAGTTTCGCGATCCGGAAATGTTTCTTGGAATGTCCGATGGATTGCGGCCACAGGCACGGCGGCGTTCTTCGACTCGGAAGCAAGCGCCATCGCAAGACGCCATTTGAACGCATGAAACCCCTTTATCTGCTTCGCGAAAATCTGCTCACGAACCTGCGCGATGGTTTCGCCCGGCTCCGGTGTCTCATAGAGGCGCACAGCAAATCTGGCATCCGGCACCAGCACCTTCGTGATTTCGGAAAAGAACGTGGAATATTGAGGGGCCGCGATCGCGGCCATGACGCCATCGCCGATCGCGGCGGTGAATTCCGGTCTGTGCAACGGCATCTCGAGCCAATTGCCGTGAATGGCCTTTCGTCGCGCGGTGTCGCCGGGCCACGCGTTCGCGATCATCTTCCTGCTCTGATCCACCGCGACGGTGGTTTGTCCGAGATCGGCGAGTTCCGCCGTCACACCGAGCAGCAGGACGCGCTCGTCATGTCCATCGATGGCATGACGATAGGCTGAGACAATCTGATCGTCGGGCCGCAGCGGAGGTTTCAGGCGCGTCCAGCGTCGGTGAAATCCGAGCGGATTTCCATCGCTCATTGCTCTGCCCAGTTGCGGATCAAATGATGGGCAATGGCGACGGGTGGCGGCATGCGGATGCGATCGGTCGTATCGCCCGCAAGAAGCCGCCGTGCGCGATCCCTTTCCAGCCAGAATGCTTCGGCAATCTCATTGGGATCGATTGTGATGTCACGAGCTTCCGCTTCCGCGTAGCAGCCAATCATCAGCGAAGACGGGAAGGGCCATGGCTGCGTCGTGAAATAAGTGACGTTCTTCACACGCACGCCCGCTTCTTCGTGAATCTCTCGTGCAACGGCTTCCTCTATCGTTTCACCAGGTTCGACGAACCCTGCGAGCGCCGAAAAGAAGCCTGGCGGGAATTGCTTGCCGCGCCCGACGAGACAGGCGTCACCATGCGTCGCCAGCATGATCACGACCGGATCGGTGCGGGGAAAATGCTCGGCATTGCAGTTCGGGCAGGCGCGCTTGTAGCCGGCGTCGGCGATCACCGTCCGATGGCCGCAGCGTGCGCAGAAGCCATGCCGATCATGCCAATCGATCATTGCCTTGGCCTGGCCCAAGATTGCGATGTCTTTTTCCGGCAGTCCCGCCGTCATCGCGGTCATGCGCATTTCCTTGAACTGCCCAAGTCCCGCCAAGGGCCCCTCATTCGCGGGATCCCGTGCTGCGGAAATATCGAGTGCGAAAAGGGCACGCTCCCCTTCGAGTCCCAGCAATACGGACGGCGCTCCGGGAGCCGCCAGGCTTTCGCACAATCCGGGTTTCAGGAAGCCCGTTTCCAGCGGGCCCTTGCTGTCGCCAATGAGGAAGGGTTGAAGCTGCCACATCGGCAGGAT
>JBQCJO010000243.1:0-2651 GCA_051952735.1 Rhizomicrobium sp. | reverse complement strand
TATTTCTTCGGCTCGCTGGCTTTCGGCGCCTATTATGCCAAACGCGATCCGGCGCTGCTCAAGGCGCGCATGGAGCCGCTGAACACCAAAGGCACACCGGTCTGGGACCGCATCTTCCTCTTCACCTTCATCAGCATCTGGTTCCTCTGGCTGATCTTCATGGGGCTGGATGCCGGGCGCTGGCATCTGTCCACGCCGATGCCGGTGAGCGTGAATGCGATCGGCGCATTGCTGATCGTGGCGGGCTTTGTCGCGACGATGGCGGTGTTCAACGCCAACAGCTTCGCGGAGCCGACCGTTCGCCTGCAGAACGATCGTGGTCAGCATGTGATCGATACCGGGCCCTATGCACTGGTGCGCCATCCGATGTATGCGTCGGCGATCCTCTACCTCTTCGGTATGCCGCTGCTTCTGGGATCGAAATGGGGATTGCTCGCGCCGCCGGTGTTCATCATCGCCGTGTCGCTGCGCGCCATCGCCGAAGAGAACAAGCTGGCGCGCGAACTTCCCGGCTATGCCGACTATATGAGCCGCGTGCCTTACCGGCTTGTGCCATTCGTATGGTGAGCGACTAGTTTATCGTCCGTTTGGTCGCGCATGGCGGAGTTGCGTCCACAGGCTTGGGGCTTCTGCTACAAATCCGGATCTTCAAACGGGGTGGGCATGCGTATTTTCGCGTTGGTGACGATTCTCGGATTGGCGGCCGCGCCGGCGCAGGCTGCGATCTGCCACACACAGAACTTGATGCCGGAATTCCTCAACTTCGAAGCGCAGACCGAAGGCATGGCGGCGGACGCGCGCGCCGATCTGTTTGTGAAAGCGATCGCCGAACGGCATCCGGATTACTACACCAGCGAGGAATTCGGCGACGACGCGCGGCTGCACAGATCGGCCTTGCGGTTTTTCGATCCTTCCCGGCCGATCGTGCTCGGCGGCTTCGGGCCACTGACCGAGGCGCATTTGCGCGAGGTTGCGCAGCAAGTCATGCCCGCCTTCCACAAGGCGCAGGCCGATTTCGCAAAAACCTTTGCGGATTTCCGTTGCGACGCCGATATCGCGTTCGGCGTATCGCTGCTGCATTTCGACGGGCATGGCTACAACGACAAATCCGGCCGCGAGAAAATGCGCTTTGGCATCGACATGATCGCGCTGCTGCACGAGCCGCAGGACATGCCGGCGTTCTTCGCGCATGAGCTGTTTCATGTCTATCACGCGCAGGCGTTGGGCGTGCATCCGGAAGACGACGACCGGACATGGTGGGCGATGTGGGAAGAAGGGCTCGCAACCTATGTCAGCCGCCAGATGAACGCGCCGCAGATGGAACAGCAGGTGCTGTGGATTCCGCCCGATCTTGTCGCACAGATGGAAAAGCCAGGCGTGATGAAGGAAACGGCGAAGCAGATGCTCGCCGATTTCGACTCCGCGGAGCACTATCGCAATTGGTTTACGGTGGGGCATTCGCCCGAGGGCCTGCCCGCGCGCGCCGGTTATTTCATGGGTTTGCGCATGGCGGAAAAACTCGGCGAGACGCGTTCGCTGCAGGATCTCGCACATCTGAAGCCGGGTGAGGTGAAGCCGCTGGCAAAGGCATTCCTGGAGCAACAGGCACTCTAACGGCCTTTCGTGGCTGCCTTCGCCGCTTCCCGCATGAGCTTTTCCAAGGCGCTCAAATCGATATCGGCTAGCTTCTTCACATAGACACAGCCTTTGCCAGTCGTCACGTTGCCCAGTTTTTCGATTTTCGCTTCCGCGTCTTTCGCGGCGCGCAAACCATAGAGAACGATAGCGGGCTTTCGCGGCGAAAAGGCGAGCAAGGGCATGTCGCCTTCGCGCCCACTATCGTAGACATAATGCAACGATCCGAAACCGATAATGGACGGGCCCCACATCTTCGCAGGTTCACCGACGATGGCTCTCATCATTTTGACAAGCGCCTTCGCGTCGGTTTGTTTTTCTTTCTCTGGCAGAGCTGCGATGTAATCGGCGACGCTCGCCTTTGTCGCCTTCGTCTTGTTTTCCGCCATCGCCTGCCCCCCGCTAGCGCCCGGCAAATGTTCGCACACCCAGTTCGGTTATGACAGCATCCAGCGAATGGTCGTGATCCTCACGCGGCAGTTCATCCACTTCCTGCCCGGCATAGGCGACGCCGATGGCGCGCACGGTAGAATTCGCGCGCAGGAAATCCAGCGTACGGTCGTAATAGCCACCGCCATAGCCGAGACGATGACCGGCCCGATCGAACGCCAGCAAAGGGACGAGCAGAATCTTCGGATAAGCCAGCGGCCAATCCTTTGAAGGCTCGGGAATGCCATATGTGCCTTTGGTCATCACGCGGCCCGGCTTCCAGTGATGAAACACCAGCGGCTCGTCCTTCGCGGCAACGCGCGGGAAAGCGAGCGTGCAATTCTGCAGCGTGAGTTTCTTCAGCAGGATGTGTGGATCGGCTTCATCGCCGATGGCGATGTAGCCACCGACCACGCTGCCGTCAGAAATCCTCAACGCCGCGACATGTTCAGCGACATCGCGCGCGAAATCCGGATGCGCATGCGCGAGTTGCGCGCGGCGGGAGCGCAACCGATTGCGGAGTTCTGTTTTTGATGTTTTCAAACCAAACTCAAATTTGTCATCGCCCGCTTCATGCGGGCGACCCA
>JBQCJO010000242.1:0-3258 GCA_051952735.1 Rhizomicrobium sp. | reverse complement strand
GGCAGCGTGTCTTGCGAGCGCCGCAACGCCGCGCGCGATCCGCAAAGCATGGCGATCTCTTCGCCGCGTTCGGGATGACGCGGCGCGATGATGGTGAGCAGGTCGGGAAATTCCGCTCTCAGCTTGTCCTGCGCCGGAAGGATCGTTTCGTCTTCGCCAGGATGGGTGCTTGCCGCCAGCAGGACGGGACGGTTGCCGATCGCGTTGCGCAACGCCGCGAGTTTCGTTTCGTCTGCCGGAAGCGGAGGGGCATCAGCCTTCAGGCTTCCGGTAACCTGAATATTGCGCGCACCGAGTTGCGTCAGGCGGCGCGCGGTATCTGAATCCTGCGCAAGGCAGATGTCGAACAGCGAGAGCAGCGATGACGCTACGCCCTTCGCGCGGCTCCATCCGCGAAAGGAACGCTCGGACATGCGCCCGTTCACCATGGCGAGCTTCGCGCCCTGTCCCGCCGCGCGATAGAGCAGGTTCGGCCACAACTCGGATTCGACAAACAGCGCCGCGTCGGGTTTCCAGTGCGCCAGAAAGCGGGACGTCGCCGCCGGCGTATCCACGGGCGCGTATTGATGGATCGCGCCGCTGGGCAGGCGTTCCGCCAGCAATTTGGCGCTGGTCACCGTGCCGCTTGTCACCAGCACCTGATGTCCGGATTGCAGGAATGCGTCGATCAGGGGAAGCACCGACACGCTCTCGCCGACGCTCGCACCATGAATCCAGATGAGCCTGCCGTCCGGCCGGTTCGCGCTGGCGTAACCAAGCCGCTCGCGCATGCGCGCCGTGTCTTCCTTGCCGCGCATCGCGCGCTGGCGCAGGAAGAAGGGCACGGCCGGCGCAAACGCCAATGTCGCCAGCCGATAGGCTGCAAGCCCCAGCGGCGCGGCCATCTAGCCGTGCTCCCGTTCGTCGAGACCGCGCTGGTAGAGGCGCGTGTAGAGGCCGTTCTTGGCGAGCAGTTCGGAATGCGTGCCGGATTCCACGATGCGGCCGCGGTCCATCACATAGATGCGGTCGGCATCCAGAACGGTGGAAAGGCGATGGGCGATCACGATGGTGGTGCGGCCTTCCATCAGGTGCGAGAGCGCTTCCTGCACCTGCCGCTCGGTTTCGGTGTCGAGTGCGGACGTCGCTTCGTCCAGCAGAAGGATCGGCGCATTGCGCAGCATCGCGCGCGCGATGGCGATGCGCTGGCGCTGCCCGCCCGAAAGCTTCAATCCGCTTTCGCCGACCTGGGCGTCATAGCCATCCGATTGCGCCATGATGAAGTCATGCGCGGCAGCGGCCTTGGCGGCGGCGATGATGTCTTCGCGCGTGGCATCGCGGCGGCCGAGCGCGATGTTCTCCGCAATCGTCTCGTCGAACAGGATTGGCTCCTGCGTCACCAGAGCGATGTGGTCGCGCAGCGAAGACAGTGTCACGTCCCGGATATCCTGCCCGTCGATGGTGATGCTGCCGCCATCGATATCGTGGAACCGCAACAGAAGATTGAACAGCGTCGTCTTGCCCGCGCCGGATGGGCCCACGAGCGCGATCTTCTGCCCAGGCTTCACATCCAGGGACACATCCTGCAGCGCTGCGGCTTCGGGATTGTAGTGGAACGACGCGTGATCGAAACGCACGACACCGCGCACGGTGGTCAGGGGCTTTGCGTCCGGCCGGTCGAAGATGTCGGGCTTCGCATCGATCACGGCGAAGATGCGATTGGCGGCGGCGAGGCCTTCCGTCGAAACGGTCTGGAGCTGGCTTAAATTGCGGATCGGCTGCTGCGCCAGAAGCATCGCGGCGAGGAAAGCGAAAAACTGGTTCACCTGCAGATGTCCGTGCAGGCTCATATAACCGGCAATACCGAGCGTGATTGCGGCGGCGAATCCGCCGATGAAATCGGTGGAGGGAACGGCGGCCGAACGCGCACGCACGGCTTTGAGCAAATAACGCAGGCGCTTGTCGATGCGGGCATTCGCCATGTCCGTGGCGTGTTCTTCGAGATTGTAGGCCTTGATGATGCGCCGTCCGGTCAGCGCCTCGGTGAGCGATTTGGAGAGCGTGCCGGTCTCTTCCATGCCGCGCGTGGACGATTTGCGCAGCGAACGGCTGATCTTGTCGATCACCCACACCACCGGCGGCAGCAACACGAGCGAAATCAGTGAAAGCTGCCAACTGTTCCAGACCATCACCACCAGCATGGCGATGAGCGTGAGGATCTCACGCCCCATCGCCAGGATGCCGCGCGTGATGGCGTTGCGCAGCAGCGTGGTGTCGTAGAGGAATTTGGAGATCATCTCCGAAGAATGCACGGCGTTCAGTCCGCCGATGTCGAGACGGATCTGGCTCTTGAACATATCGCGCTGGATGTCGGCGCTCACACGCTCGGCGATGGTGTTGGTGATCGCCTGTTCGCCGAAGCTCGCGATCGCGCGCACGATGATCACCACCATATATTCCAGTGGCACGATCAGGAATTGGGCGGAGTGCTTGAGAAGGAATACACGCTTGATCGCGGGGTTGATAAGGCCGGCCATCATTCCCGTCATCGCCGCGGAAATGATCATGCAGAGGATGCCCAGCAGCAGCAGCCCCCAGCGATTGCCAAGATAGCCGCGCACAATGCGGCGCACCGCGTCCCAGTCGCCCGGCCGTTTGGCGGGCCGCATGGGTGCGGCGGCGGTCAGGTTGTCCGGGCGAAGGTTCATGCGGGCGCCGGTCTAGCACGGCCCCGGCGGGAAGGTCACTTTTTAAGTGTCGGATTTTGTTGCGGAGAGAACGGGTTAATGCTCATCCGGCTCCATCAGCCGGTGAATATGGACCACGAAATACCGCATATTCGCATTGTCCACCGTGCCCTGTGCCTTGCCGCGCCAGGCCTTCAGAGCTTCAGCGTAATTCGGATACATGCCGACCATGTCGAGCTTGGTGAGGTCTTTGAATTCGTGAGCGTGGGGCGAAACCAGTTCGCCGCCGAAAACGAGATGGAGAAGTTGCTTGGGTTCGTGCTCGGCCATGATCTACCTCTGCAGATTTATATGACGCACGCGCGACAGGATCTCCGCGTGCAGCTTCGGTCCCGCCGCGATCAGTGACGGCTGAATCGCTGCGGCGCCATTATAGCGCGGAATCGATCCGTCATGCGCGGTGACGATGCCACCGGCTTCCCGCACGATGATATCCGCGGCTGCCATGTCCCAGTCGCGTTTCGCCGACAATGCAAGCGCGGCATCGAATGCGCCGTTCGCCACCAGCACCATGCGATAGGCGAGGGAGTTG
>JBQCJO010000241.1:0-2850 GCA_051952735.1 Rhizomicrobium sp. | reverse complement strand
TGGCTTCGATGCGCAGCACCGTCGTCGGCTGCTTCGTCTCCAGCCGCCACATCGTTCCGCGCGGCAGCAGAATGTAGTCGCCTTCGCGATGCGGCAGATGACCAAAGTCGCAGAACAGGTCGCCCTCGCCCCCGTGGATGAAGAACAGCAGATCGCCATCGGCATTGCGCGCCAAGGTCGGCATCGACGCCTGGCAGCGCCAGATGTCGATCTTGCAGTTGGCGTTGCTGAGAAGCGGGATGATCCGGTTGGGATCGCCTTTCTCCACCGCCTTCACCGCATCGAAGGCGCGCGGACGCAAGGGGCCGTCAAACGAGGTCCAGCCCGTCGGCGGATGCTTGTGGTAGATATGCGTGGCGGGACCGAAGAACCCGTCACGCCCGATCTCGCGCTCATAGGTGCCGGCCGGAAGATCAGCATGCGCCTGCTTCGATGTTTCGCCTTCGACGCGCGGGAATTCGATCCAGTTCTTGGTAGCCATTTTAGTGCGCTCCCGCAGTGGTGTCCTTCAGCACGCCGCGCTTGATCTGGTCGGCCTCGATGCTTTCGAACAGCGCTTTGAAGTTGCCTTCGCCGAAGCCCTGATTGCCCTTGCGCTGGATGATCTCGAAGAAGATCGGGCCGATGGCGTTCTGCGTGAAGATCTGCAGCAAGAGGCCGCTGTCTTCCGGCGCGCCATCCATCAGAATGCCGTCCTTCTGCAGGCGCGGCACGTCTTCGCCATGGCCTTTGATGCGGTTGTCGAGGCGTTCGTAGTAGGTATCAGGCGTGCTCTGAAAGGCGATGCCCTTCTTCTGCAGCGCTTCCACGCTTTCGTAGATGTTGTCGCTGCCCAGCGCGATGTGCTGGATGCCTTCGCCTTTATATTCTTCCAGATATTCGTGGATCTGCGACTTGTCGTCGGAGCTTTCGTTGATCGGGATACGGATGTTGCCGTCCGGGCTCGTCATCGCGCGGGATTTCAGGCCCGTCAGCTTGCCTTCGATATCGAAATAGCGGATTTCGCGGAAGTTGAAGAACTTCTCATAGAACCCCGCCCACTTGTCCATGTTGCCACGGAACACGTTGTGCGTGACGTGATCGATATAGGTCAGGCCCGCGCCTTCATGCGCGAAGCCCTTGGACGGATCGGTCGGGATGAAGTCCACATCGTAGATCGAACGGTCGCCGTAACGGTCCACCAGATAGATCGCGCTGCCGCCGATGCCTTCGATGGCTGGGATGTTCAACTCCATCGGCCCGGCCTGCGTGCCATGAAACGGAGTCGCGCCCAATTCCAGAAGCTTCTTGTAAGCGTAAGCCGCGTCTTTCACGCGGAACGCCATCGCGCAGGCGCTCGGGCCATGCGCTTTCGCGAAGCGCGCGCCATGGCTGTTCGGCTCCGCGTTGACGATGAAGTTCGTCGTGCCCTGCCGATAGAGCGTCACATTCTTGGAACGATGACGGCCGACAGCGCGAAAACCCATCTGCTCGAAGAAAGCATGCAGTTTGTTCACATCGGGCGCGGTGTATTCGACGAATTCGAAACCGTTCGTGCCGATCGGGTTTTCCCAAAGGTCAGCCATGTTCTTTTCCTTCTGGTGGGCGTGAAACATCAATAGTTTCATATGAAACTATCTGCTGGTCAAGCGATTCCCCCGTCTCGGAACGGTCAAAAACTGACGGGAAATCAGGCCTTTGGTGCTGCTTGCGGCCCGCGCACCAGCTTGCCGGGGAGCGCAGCGGTTTCCTTGCCATCGCGATAGGTCACGGCGCCCGAAACGATGGTGGCGACGTAACCGTTCGCATCCTGCAACAGGCGTTTGCCGCCGGCGGGCAGATCGAACGCCATGCGCGGTGCGTTCACGCGCAGCCTGTCGAAATCGATGACGTTGATGTCCGCCTTCATGCCCGGCGCGATGATGCCGCGATCCAGCAAGCCGACGGCGCGCGCGGTGTCGGAAGTCTGGCGTTTCACCAGATAGCCGAGATCGAAACGGCCATGCGCACGGTCGCGGCCCCAATGGGTGAGCAGGTAGGTGGTGTAGCTGGCATCCGCAATAATACCGACATGCGCGCCGCCATCGCCGAGGCCCATCACGGTATCGGGATGCGCGATCATCTCGCCGCAGCAATCCAGATTGTAGTTGGTGTAGTTGGCGAAGGGCGAGAACAGGAAGGCGCGGCCTTCATCTTCCAGCAGCATGTCATAGGCGATGGACGCCGCGTCGCGCCCTGTGCGCTCGGCCTGCATCGCAATCGCGGTTTCGCGCGGTGGCTCATAATTCGGCGGGTTGCCGAGCGGATAGATCTGGTCGAACTGCATCACGCGGCGTGCGAGCGGATGGGTTTGCTTGGCATCGTTCTCCGCCATGATGCGCGCGCGGAACATCGGATCGCGCATCGCGGCGACCTTCTCCGCCAACGGCTTGTCCTTGATCGTTTGGAAGGCTTCGTGCGCCACGAAGGGATTGAGCGTGCCCTGCAAGCCAAGCAGCAAACCGATGGGGCGCGGCGCCACCTGCCCGCGGATCGGCAGGCCGTCTTTCGACGCGCTCTCGATCATGCCGAGCAAAGCCTTCCAGCCATCCGCAGATTTGCCCGCTTGCGCCAACGAAAGCGACAGCGGCCGCCCGCTTTCAGCGACAAGGCCACGGATCATGCCGAATTCGGTGACCGGATCGGGATTGTCGAAATCGGAGATCAGTTCGAACACGCCCGAACCCGCATCCTTCATGCCACGCGCGATGCCCATCAGCTCTTCGTGCGTGGCGCGCAGCGACGGCGTGGGATCGCCCTTCACCGTGCGATGATTCAGCGTGCGCGATGTCGTGAAGCCCAACGCGCCGGCGCGCATGGCTTCGGCGGTCA
>JBQCJO010000240.1:0-7029 GCA_051952735.1 Rhizomicrobium sp. | reverse complement strand
GGAATTGAGGACGAACACAAAAGCGCCCGAAGCGCCGCGCTGGATCGCCGCGGCCGGAACAATCGCTTGGTTGTGCAGCGTCTCGATCAGGAGTTGGACGTTGACGAATTGCTGCGGAAAGAGCGTGCCTTCCTGGTTGTCGAAGGTCGCGCGCAGCTTCACGGTGCCGGTCGTCGTGTCGATCTGGTTGTCGACGGTCGAGAGCTTGCCGGTCGAAAGCTTCTTTGTCTGCGAACGATCATATGCATCGACGCGCAACGTCTGGCCGCCATTCACTTGGCGCATGATCGCGCCGATATTGTCTTCCGGCACCGCGAACAGAACCGAGATCGGCTGAAGTTCGGTGACGATCACCACGCCATTGGTCTGTCCGGACTCCACGAGATTGCCGACATCGACCTGCCGAAGGCCAACGCGGCCGGAAACCGGCGAGGTGACTTTCGTGTATTGCAGATTGATCCTGGCCTGATCGAGGCTGGCCTTGTCGGTCTTGACGGTGCCCGCCGCCTGTTTCGCGGTGGCGATGGCCGCCGTGTAAGTCTGCTTCGAGATTGCGTTCAGCTTCACGAGATTGGCGTAACGCTGCACATCGATCTGCGCTTCCTGCAGCGCAGCCTGATCCTTCTGCAAGGTGCCTTGCGCCTGATCGACAGCGGCCTGGAACGTGCGCGGATCGATTTCGGCGAGCACATCGCCGGCCTTCACCATCTGGCCTTCCTGCACATCGAATTTGAGAAGCTGTCCGCTGACCTGCGGACGCACGGTGACGGTCGCCAGCGGGGTAACGGTGCCGAGCGCGTTGAGTGTCAGATCAATGTCGCCGCTCACGACTTTAGAGACGCCCACCGGCATCGGACCGCCGCCGAAACGGCTGCGGCGCGCGCCGACATCGCTGCCCGGACGCAGAAGCCAGACAATGAACAACACCGCGAGAAGACCGATTAGAATCCAGAAGATGCGCTGGCCACCGGGGATATGCGCATCCGCCCAGCGCCCTGCCGATGCGGCGCCATTGCGGATTTTCCCGCCGATTGTGCGGAAAGTACCCGTTTCCGCGCTCTTCGCCTGATCGCTCACCCGAAATCTCACCAATATCAAATACTTATGTCGAAGGGTTCCGCTGCCGGGAACCGGCAACAGACCTTCAACGCGCGATCGGGAAACCCGCTCCACACAACCTGGCCGCGCGCAGATTGCCACCCGTTCTCAATACCAGAGGGCGTGTGGGGAAATTTGTCGGAATTGTCGCGAATTCTTATGCGCGCCGTTCATCTGGCCCGGTCAGGAAAGCCCGAAGCCTTTGCTCGGGCCAATGCCAATCCAGCGCCATGTAAAACCAGCCCGTCACGGCAACGAGATCGAGCACGTAGAGATAGCGGTAGTCGCAGGCGATCGAGATGAAAAAGAAGCTGGCCGTATAAAGAAGTGCCGAGACCTGCATCATGCCGACGGCGATATCGACGGTTCGGCGGCGGCGCAGCAGGAGCACGGCCGCGATCAGCGAGAGAAGCGCGAAGACGCCGTGCTGGAAAACCGGTGTGCCTTCGAAGGCATTGCCATAAGTCTGAAGCGCATCGTCCCGATCGTCCCAGCGCGGATCCATATTGACCTGATCGAGTTCATCTTGCGGGCCCTGCACACCGACCGTGAACGGCAGGCATTTTTCGACATCCGGCGTGAACAGCACCCATCCGAACATCTGCGCCCGCGACGAGAGATAGAGCAATGGATGATGCAGAAGCAGGCTGAACCATTGCGCACGCAACACGGACGGCGAAACCGCGGTCAGCGCCGCCTGCAGCGGCTGCGACGCGGCGAGCGTATCGTTGCGTTGCGGCGTGTAAAGACGAACGCCATCACTTCGCATCGCTTGCGACAGCGCCGTGTCCTGCTTGTCCAATGTATCCAGCGGCAGATCCGGCTTCGCCGCAAGCGCCGCAACAATGTCGTAGGCCTGCAGCAGACGAAACTGGCGCGCGCCACCATACTCCTTTGTCAGGTGCGTTCCGAGCGCGACATTCGCAGCCGTGAAGATCACAATGGCGGCGGCCAAGGCGACGCCGCCCCAAATCAGCGTGTCGCGCAACGCCAAACTTTCCTGCCGCTTCGCGATCCACGCAAAGGTGGCGATCCCGCCGAGCAGCAGCAGGATTCCGTTCTGGCGCGCAAGCGAAGCAAGGATCAGAAGAAGCAGCGCAAAACCAAACCATGCCCAACGACCGTATAGGCGGGGCCACGCGTTTGCGCCGCGGGCCAGCGTGACGAAACCCGCCACCGTTGCGGCCGAAAACAGGACGTCCTTCCAAACGATGCCGGGATAGATCAGATATTGCGGCGTGAATGCCGCCGCCAATGCGAGCGCGGCAGCGGCCCAAGCCGGCGCCCGGGCGATCCGCATTAGCAGCCAGAGGCTGCTGTAGATGAGAAGCGTGTCGAGAACGACGAAAAGCGCGGTCCCTGGCAAGACCCAGTCCAGCACGCCCAGCAACCATGACGTCACCGGCGGATGCCATCCCGCATAGGCGCCGGTACGCCCCTCCACCATCTGGATGACGGAATCGAAAGACATGTGCCCGGGCAGGTTCGCCGCCAAAGAAAAGACAAAACCGGCGAAGATAACCCCCGCCGTCGCTTTGGTGCCGGTTGAATCTTGGGAAGCCAGCGTCATCTCGGCTGAGGCTTTCGGTTTGGAACTGGACTAAAAGACAAGGCGGTTATCCGGCTCTGGGCCGGTCAGGTCATCATGGCAAAGAAGCCCATCTTTTTCGACGCCTCCGGCAAGCGCGCGGCGCGCATTTCACTTATCGGCTGGATCGCCGTTGTCGTGAGCGTCGTCTTGGGTGGCGCTTTCGTGGCCAGCCTCGTCGCCGTCCCCCGCGAAGCCATCCTCAACCTGCCCGGCCGCATCACCGCAATCCACCAGCCCGAACTGGAGAAGAAGGCCGTCGCGCCGGGTCTGCTCAAATCCGCCGAGCAACTGGCCGAAGCCGCTCGCATCAAGAAAGCCGAGCGCCAGCGCGCGCGGCGTCTCGCCAAAGCGCAGGAGCATCGCAAAGCGGCCGCGGCAACTCTTCTGCCGCAGCGAGGCCGTCCGCTCTCCACCGCGTTCTTCCCGAATTGGGAAGCCTCGGCTTTCGACTCTCTGCGCGTGGCGCTGCCCAAGCTCGATTGGGTGATGCCCACCTGGGTAAGCCTTCAGGGACCGAACCTCGCGTTCAAGGATGGCTTCAACCAACGCGTCTACGATCTCATCCGCCGCAACAAGAAAAGCGTCGCCATCCTGCCGACCGTACAGAACGCCACGCTCGGTGTATGGGACGGCAAAGGCATGGCCGCGCTGCTGGCCGATCACAAGCGCAGCGACGCGCTTGTCCATCAACTTGTCGACTATCTGGGCAAGCGCAAACTCGATGGCGTGGTGATGGACCTCGAGTCCCTGCCCGATGGCTCTTACGACAACTACGGCTTGTTCCTGCGCAATCTGCGCAAGGCGTTCAAGCCGCATGGCTGGATCGTGGTGCTGGCCTCGCCCGTTTCCAACGACAAATGGCCCTGGGCCACGTTCGAGAACGACGTCGATTACGTGATGCTCATGGCTTACGACGAGCACACCACGCCGAATGCACCGGGCAGCATCGCGGGCCAGTCCTGGTTCGAAAACATCATCGACAAACGGATGAAGGTCCTCAATCCGGCAAAGACCATCGTCGCGCTCGGCTCTTATGCCTATGACTGGAACGGCGACGATGTGGACAGCCTCGCCTTCGAGGAAGCGGTTATCGCCGCGCACGATTCCGATGCGCAGGTGCAATTCGATGACGCGACGAACAACCCGCACTTCTCGTATGTCGAGGACGACGGCACGACGCACAATGTCTGGTTTCTGGATGCGGTGACCGCCTACAACCAGATCCACGCCGCAGACATCTATCAGCCCGCCGGCTATGCGGTGTGGCGCCTGGGCAGCGAAGATCCGTCGGTCTGGTATGTGATGGGTCAGCCCTATGGCTCACCGGCACCCGATACGCTGCATCACATCCCGATCGTGGAAGGCATCGACTACGAAGGCCAAGGTGAAATCTTCGAAGTCGTCGCGCATCCGCAAGCCGGCGCGCGCACCTTCGAAGTCGACAAGAAGTTCGGCGACATCGACGACGAAGCCTATACCGAACTGCCGACCGGCTATGTGATCCGGCAGTTCGGTGCAGCGAAGAAGAAGATCGCGCTCACCTTCGACGACGGCCCCGATGCCGAGTGGACGCCGCAGATCCTCGACATTCTCAAACGCGAGAACGTGAAGGCGACGTTCTTCGTCATCGGCGCGAATTCAGAAGCCAATCCGGCGCTGGTGGAGCGCATTCTTGCGGATGGCAATGAACTGGGGAGCCACACCTACACGCATCCCAACCTTTCCGACATTCCGCCGGAGGCGGTCTCGCTCGAGTTGAATGCGACGCAGCGGCTGCTCGAAGCGCTGACCGGGCGTTCGGTGCGTCTGTTCCGCCCGCCCTATCTGGGCGACGCGGAGCCGACCGACGCCGACGAGATCGCTCCCGTCGAGATCGCGCAGGGTCTCGGCTACATCGCCGTCGGCGAGCACGTCGATCCCGTGGACTGGGAATTGCCGGGCGTCAACAAGATCATCCAGCGCTCGCTGGATCAGGTGCATGGCGCCAAACCCGACAGCCCGCGCAACATCATCCTGTTCCACGATGCGGGTGGCGACCGTTCGCAAACCGTTGCGGCGCTGCCCACGATCATCGAAAAGCTCAAGGCCGAGGGTTATACCTTCGTCACGGTTTCCGATCTCGCCGGCATGACGCGCGATCAGGCGATGCCGCCGCTGCCGCCGACCGTGTCGCTGATGACCGACCGCGTCGTCTTTCTGTCGCTCTCCTTCCTCGGGAAAGTTCTTTACTTCTGTTTCCTCGCAGCGATCTGGCTTGGGGTTTCCCGCCTGATATTCCTCGCCGGGCTCAGCGTGTGGAACCGCCGCGAAGAAAAGCTGGCGCAGGCGGCGCCGCCCAAAAAAGACCCGTTCCACGTCTCCGTGATCATTCCGGCCTACAATGAAGAAGGCGTCATCACGCAAACTGTGAACGGCATTCTCGGCAGCACCTATCGCGATCTCGACATCATCGTGATCGACGACGGTTCGAAGGACAAAACCTTCGAAGTCCTTACCCGCGACTTCGCAAACAATTCGCGTGTCGAGCTGATATCCGTCGCCAATGCCGGCAAGGCGAACGCTCTCAATACTGCGCTCTCGCGCGCACGCGGCGATATCGTCGTGGCATTGGATGCCGACACCCAATTCGAGCGCGACACGATCGCCCGTCTCGTTCGCTGGTTCTCCGATGAAACCATCGGCGCGGTGGCGGGCAACGCGAAGGTCGGAAACCGCATCAACATGATCACGCGCTGGCAGGCGCTGGAATATGTCGTGGCGCAGAACCTGGAACGCCGCGCGCTGGCGGCGCTCGGCACGCTGACCGTCGTTCCCGGCGCTGTCGGCGCGTGGCGCAAGAGCGTCTTGCTCGAACTCGGCGGCTTCCCCGCGGACACGCTCGCCGAAGACCAGGACCTCACCATCGCTGTGCAACGCGCGGGTTACGAGGTGAAGTTCGACAGTTCCGCCGTCGCATGGACCGAGGCGCCGGCGACGGTGCGCGGTCTTGCGAAACAACGCTTCCGCTGGGCTTACGGCACGCTGCAATGCCTGTGGAAATATCGCGGCATGACATTCAATCCGCGCTATGGCGCGCTCGGCACGATTGCGTTGCCGCAAGTGTGGATGTTCCAGATCCTGCTCACCGCTTTTGCGCCGCTGGCCGATCTGCTGTTGCTATGGCAGCTCATCTGGCAAGGCCTCGCCTATCTGGAGCACGGCGCGGACTTCCGGAACACCGATCTGGTGACGGTGGGCATCTACTACATCGTCTTCGTTCTTGTGGACCTCTTCGCCGCGATCTTCGGCTTTCTGATGGAACGGCGCGAGAACTGGAATCTGCTGTGGTGGCTGCCGCTGCAGCGCTTCGGCTACCGGCAGATCATGTATTATGTCGTGGTGCGATCCATTCTCACGGCAATCCGTGGCCCGTCCGTAGGCTGGGGCAAGCTGGAGCGCGCCGGCACGGTGAAAGTGGCGCACCCCGAACTGACCCACGAAGTGTAGACGCATCTCCTCTTTCGCGGGAACATGCGGCCCGCACACAGGGGGAGTCATCATGCGTTCCATCGTTCGTCTCGTCACGGCTGCAGGGATTGCGCTGGCGGCCACATCGCTCGCGCAAGCGCAAACCGAATCGAAATTCCCGCACAAGGAAGGCGATTACGTCGTAAAGAACTTCAAGTTCGACGACGGCGAGACGCTGGAGACGCTCCGGCTTCACTACACCACATTGGGAACACCGGTTCGCGACAAGTCCGGCCGCGTCACCAATGCGGTGCTCATCATGCACGGCACCGGCGGCAGCGGACACCAATTCTTCCGGCCACAATTCGCCGACGTGCTGTTCTCGCCCGGCGGGCTTCTGGATATCAAGAAGTACTACATCATTCTTCCCGACGACATCGGACACGGCAAATCGTCGAAGCCCAGCGACGGCATGAAGACGGCGTTTCCGAATTACGATTACACCGACATGGTCAGGGCCGAGCATGAACTCGTCACCAAGGGATTGAACGTCAATCATTTGCGCCTCGTCATGGGCACGTCGATGGGCTGCATGCATTCCTTCATGTGGGGCGAAGCATGGCCCGACTTCATGGATGCGCTGATGCCACTTGCGTGCGAGCCGACGCAGATCGCCGGCCGCAACCGCATCTGGCGCAAGATGGTGATCGACGGCATTCGCAGCGATCCGGCGTGGGACGGCGGAGAATACAAGACACAGCCGCAGCAGGGCCTGCGCATCGCGGCCGACATGCTGATCATCGCGGGCAGCGCCGCGCATCAGATGCAGAAGGCCTATCCGTCGCGCGACGAGGCGGACAAGGCGCTGTCCGACCTGTCGTCCAAGGACATGT
>JBQCJO010000239.1:0-2429 GCA_051952735.1 Rhizomicrobium sp. | reverse complement strand
AGAAAGACTACATCCGCTTCACGCCGGCAAATTACCGCCAGGTTTATCTCAACTGGATGCGCAACATCCACGACTGGACCATTTCGCGCCAGCTCTGGTGGGGACATCGCATTCCCGCGTGGCACTGCGCGTGTGGAGAAATCATCGTTGCGCGCGAAGAGCCAGAAACGTGTCCTAACTGCGGAAGCTCAGAACTGAAGCAAGATCCGGACGTGCTGGACACGTGGTTTTCGTCGGGGTTGCTGCCGTTTACGTCGCTGGGTTGGCCAGAGGCGACGCGGGACCTCGAGGTGTTCTATCCGACATCGCTGCTGATCACCGGCTTTGACATCCTGTTTTTCTGGGTGGCGCGCATGATCATGCTGGGCTGCTGGTTCATGGCTCCGCCGGAGAAACCGGGGACGGGTCGTGTGGGGACGGGCGCCCTCGCCCGCCCGGGCGAGCGAAGCTCGCCAAAGATTTCTTCGGCAGAACTGAAAACCTCCGTCCCTTTCCGCGAAGTTTACATCCACGCTCTCGTCCGTGATGCCGAGCGGCAGAAGATGTCGAAGACGAAGGGCAACGTGCTTGATCCCATTGAAGTGATCGAGAAATACGGCACCGACGCAACACGCTTTACGCTGGCCGCGATGTCGTCGCCTGGAACCGACATCGCTTTCAACGAGAGCCGGACCGAAGGCTATCGGGCATTTGCCAATAAGATTTGGAACGCCGCGCGGTTCATGTTCATGAACATGGAGCGGCTGGGCCTGAGTGGGTCGGAGGTTCTGAGCTCGTGTGGTGCGGACACTCTTCCCAGCGAAGGACCTGCTGAAAACCCAGCTCCTTCGGAGCTGCGGACGGGTGAGGGCACCCGTCCCCACGTGGGCTTTGCTAGGTTCAATTCTGGCAATCTTGAGGATCGCTGGATTGTTTCGCGCTTCAACGGCGTGGCGAAAACTGTGAATGGATCGCTGACCGCCTACCGCTTCGACGAAGCAGCGAACTCCATCTATGACTTCTTCTGGGGTGAGTTCTGCGACTGGTATCTCGAGCTGATCAAGCCGAGACTGGCGCCTGGGTGCAAGAAACACGCGCAGGCTGCTTGCGCAAATCTGGTTTCGATGTTCGAAGCCTCCGTCCGTCTGCTTCATCCCGTTATGCCCTTCATCACCGACGAACTCTGGCATGCGATATACGACGGCAAGCCGCCGCAGAAGTCGCTCGCTCTGGCGGGGTATCCCCAAGCAGACGAGAAGCAGATCGATAAGGCTGCCGAAACGCACATGGCGATTTTGCAGGACCTGATCGTCAGCGTCAGGAACCTGCGAGCGGAATTGAAGGTCGAAGTCAAGCTGAAGACCCCGATCGAGGTTTTTGCGGGCGAGCAGGAGATCCGTACGTTGATCGAAGAGAATCGAGGCGCCGTAGAGCGCTTAGCCAATGTCGACGAAATTCGTTTCAGCGCCGGGTCTATGGAGAAGCTGCCAAACGTCCGTCATACTGCGCGGTTCGATGTGCGTTTGATCTATGAGAAGAAAATCGACGTTGCTGCCGAGCGGGAGAAGTTGACAAAAGAGCTGGAGAAGCTGGGAAAAGAATTGGCCAATGGCGAGCGGCAACTGACGAATGAGGGATTTCTAGCCAAAGCGCCCGCGCAAGTTGTCGAAAAGCTGCGCGCGCGTGTGGAAGAATTGAAGATGTTAATGTCGAAGCTTCGCAAGAAGCTTGACGAGCCAAACTGAAGCGGATGACGGGCGAGGCGCCCGCTCACCAGTGGTTCTTGCTAAGGTCTTTGCTAACAACCGACGACGGAAGACCAACGACGAAATATGGACTGGAACTCACGCCGCACTACCGCGATCATCGAGAACGCGCTATTGGAAGATCGGGCCACGCGCGATGCCACCAGCTACGCCTGCATCGATCCGAGCCAGCGCGCCGCCGGGACGATTCTTGCCAAGCAGGATTGCGTTCTCGCAGGGCTTGGGGCCGTGGCACGCATCCTGGAAGTTTATGGTCGACTCGATGGCGCTGTGGCGTCACATTACGAGGTCACCAGCCATCCGGAAATATTTGATGGTGTGCGCCTTCACAAAGGACAATCGATAGCGGTGATTCGCGACAACGCGCGCGTGATTCTTTCCTGCGAGCGAGTCATCCTCAATTTGTTGCAGCGCCTTAGCGGAGTGGCAACGTTGACACGCAAGTTCGTCGATGCCATTGCCGGAACCAAGGCGCGCATTCTCGACACGCGTAAGACAGCGCCAGGTCTGCGCATGTTGGATAAATATGCTGTGCGCTGTGGGGGCGGGCAGAACCATCGGCTTGATTTATCCGATGGCGTTCTGATTAAGAACAACCACATCGCGCTGGCCGGCGGAATCAAGAATGCGCTGGAACGCGCGCACCGCAATCGCCGCGGCCAGCAACCCATCGAAGTAGAAGTG
>JBQCJO010000238.1:0-2573 GCA_051952735.1 Rhizomicrobium sp. | reverse complement strand
CAACTCCGACATGCTCTGGCGGTCCAAGACGTTCGTCAGCCTCCGCGAGCAGGCCAAGCTGCTGACGCGCATCGGCATGGAAGCGCCGGACGGTTTGCCAAGGCTGGAAGTCGCGGCGACGCAAGTTCTCGCGGGCGCATGTCTTGAGGACAGCCCCAAACGCCTCGCTACCGGCCTTGAACGACTCGAAGAGGAGCTGGCGCGCCAGATATTGCCGGACGGCGGGCATGTATCGCGTTCGCCCGAAGCCTTGGCGCATGTCTACCGCTATCTGGTGATGGTGATGGATACGCTGCAGGCGATAGATCGGGACGTGCCGCAGCCAATCCGCAGCGCGCATGATCGCATCGCACCGATGCTGCGGTTCTTCCGGCACGGCGACGGCGCCCTGGCACTGTTCAATGGTGGCCGCGAAAGCGATGCGCGCATGGTGGCGGCACTGCTGGCGCGCGACGAGGTGCGCGGACAACCTTTCGCGCACGCGCCGCATTCCGGCTATCAGCGGATGGCGGCTGCCAAGACGCTGGCGATCATGGAGTGCGGAAAGCCGCCTGAGGGCATTCATGCGAACACAGCGCATGCGGGCGCGTTGTCGTTCGAATTCAGCCACGGGCCTCATCGCGTGGTCGTCAATTGCGGCGCCGCGGGTTCGCGCAATCCGCGTTGGGACACCGCGCTACGCGCGACCGCGGCGCATTCGACGGTTACCGTGAACGACACATCGTATGCGGGCGTGATCGGCGAGGGCGTGGCCCGCGACCTGATCGGACCGCGCCTTGTAGGCGATCCATTCGCGATAGAGACCAGCCGGCGGGAGACGCCGCAAGGCGCAATCGTCGAAGGGCGGCATGAAGGCTATGTGCCGGAGTTCGGCGTGGCGCATGAGCGCACGCTGTCGCTGTCGCCCAACGGACTTTCCCTCAGCGGGGTCGATCGGCTGGTACCGAAGGGGCACGTCCGGCGTCCACGCGACGGCTATCCATTTTCCGTGCGCTTCCACATCCATCCGGACGTGCGGATATCGCCGAGTCAGGGTGGGGGCATCCTGCTCAAGCTGAGCAATGGCGACGGTTGGCGTTTCCGCTGCGGCGGCGCGCAGATATTGATCGAGGAGAGCGTCTATCTCGGGACGGACATGGTCCGCAAAGCCGAACAGATTGCCTTGGCGGGGACCATCGGGAATGAGCCTGTCGAGATCGGATGGATGTTCGAGCAGATCAATCTCGCCTGAGAAGGCGCTTCTCGCTGCCGGAGGGTCACAGGCCGGCGAAGTTCGCTTCCGCGAGTTCGAGAATCCGCTGCCGCGTAGATTCGTCGACGACACGCCCTTGACCGGAAACCATGGCTCTCACGGCCAACGCGAGCTTCTCTTCGAGCGCCGGATCGTCATAGGCGATGGGCGGATCAAGCCCAAGCATCTCGTTGGTGGCCTGGATCTTCGGCGTGTTGCTGGGGAAGGTGATGAACGGCACGCCCAGCGCGGTTGCCGCGAGACTGTGATGAAAGCGGCCGCTGATCATGCCCGTCGCGCCACCGATCATATCAAGCCAGTCTTCCATGCTTTCGGCGTTGTACGCCTGGATGTCGTCCCGCTCGGACTTCATCCAGCGAAAGATGGTTGCATCCTCCGACGCCGGAAACTTTTTTGCGCCGGTGAGATAGATAAGTTTCTGGCCTGGATTGCGGCACATTCCGGCCACGCGTGCGATGGTCCGAGCGACATGCTCGGGCATGGCAATGCCGCCTGACAAAATCAGCGCGCCGAGTTTGAGCGGCACCAGCTCGTCCTTGTGACGCATGATAAAGCGCGGCAGGCAGTCGAAGCCCTGAACAGCCGCGATGCCGAGGCGCCGGGCAATTTCCAGCGAATAAGGCTCGCGCGGCACCACGCGGTTCAACTTCGTTGCCACAGCCGCGTATATCGCGTCTGCCGTCTCCGACGGTTCGCGGCTACCCGAAGGAAAGAGCGAGTGATTGATCAGGTGAACGGGCTTGCCGTAGTAGGCTCGCGCCGCGAACATGAAGAACAGAAGATTGAGCGGCCCTGGAGCGTGTCGATGCAGCGTGCCCTCGCCATTTACCACCACGATATCGGTCTCGGTGATTGCCGTGCGGATGAAGGGGTGGGCATTCATCGTTTGCGTCGCAAACGACTTGCTCAACATCTCATCGATGTTTTGCGGAGACGGGCGTAGTGAATGCATGGCGTTGACGCTGAGAAAGGACGGGGCGTAGCCGCGCTCAAGAAGCGTCTGATAGATTTCATAGGAGGTGCCGAAACATCCCCAGTGATATGTGTTGCCCGTGAAATTGAGGATAAGCGCGGTGCGTTCCGGGAACACGAAAACACTCCTTGAGTCCTGATTCGAACCGTAACACGCCGGATGGTTCGAAATCGCGCGTTACGCCGCCTTGTTCTGTTCGAAGATCGCGCAAAGCCTGTATTGATAGCCTTCGATCGGGGAGAAGGGCTGCAATGCCCAGCTATAGGCGTCTGTGCCGCGCCCCGCCGTGATGTCAGAGCGAATGCGCTCGTGCCAGCCGTTGTGTATGTCCTCGATATTGTCGGGAAC
>JBQCJO010000237.1:0-2756 GCA_051952735.1 Rhizomicrobium sp. | reverse complement strand
TGGGGGCGCGCGCGCCGTATTCGCCTTTTGCGATCTGTCGGGGCTGGATCTTTCGGGGCGCAATCTTTCCGACGCCGACTTCACCGGCGCGCTGATGGAAGAGACCAACCTCGCCGGCGCGCGGCTGGACTCGGCCAGCTTTTTCGGCGCGGATCTTCGCCGCGCAAATCTGGCGGGCGCAACGTTGCGGCGTGCGGACATGCGCGGCGCATCCCTGCGCGGCGCCAATCTTATCGGTGCCGATTTGTACGAAGCCGATTTGCGCGAAGGCACGATCGCCGAAAAGGATCGCTTCGGAAATCTGCGCGTGATGCAACACGATGTCGGACCGAGCGAACTTCCCGACGCTTTGATGAGCAGCGCCAATCTGGAACGCGCCAAGCTATCCGGCGCGCTGGCCGTGCGGGCCGATTTCACCGACGCCATCATGCGCAGTTGCAAGTTGATCCGCGCGAACCTGCGCCAGGCCAAGTTGACAGGCGCCAATCTGGAAAACGCCGATCTTTCCGGCTGCGTTCTTGCTGGTGCGGACCTGACCGGCGCGATCCTTGTCGGCGCGCAGTTGAACAGCGCGATATTGGACGGCGCGGATATGACCGGCGCGCTGATGAAGAACGCCGAGCAGATTTTGAGCAACTCGCTGCCCGACATCCTCAACGCACATTCGCGCTGGGCGGAAACCGATGGCCGCGAAGGTGCGCCCGCCGATTTGACGGGCGCGGATTTGCGCGAGCTGAAATCGCTGGCGCATCGCCAGCTCACCGCACTCATCGCGCCGGGCGCACAGCTTTACGGGCTCGATCTGTCGGGTGCCTCACTGCAGGGAAGCAATCTGTCGGGCGCCGATCTGAGAAGCACGCGGTTGGCCGGCGCGGATTTGCGTGGCGCCAATCTTGCGGGCGCGAAGCTCAACAACGCCAATCTGCATGACGTCAAGCTTGGCCCGCTTCTGATTTCCGATCAGCGGCTGCTGCCCGCGCGACTCGACAGCGCGCAGGCGCGCTATGCCGATTTCCGCGGCGCAGATCTTCGCCGCGTGAAATTCAACGGCAGCGATCTTTCTTACGCCAATCTGTTGGGTGCGGATCTGCGCGATTGCGAACTGGGCGGCGCGGTGCTCGGCGGCACGAAGCTTCCGCCGATGGTCGCCGAAGCCGTGGCCTCCGTCGCAGCAGGCGATCCGGCTTAAGCGCTTGCGGCGCGCGCAGGCGCGTCCGGTACGCGCTGGCGGATGAATTGTCCCAGACGCTGCAACGACACGCGCGCTTCCGGCACATAGGCGCTGGCCTGAAACAGATGCTGCATGCCGTCATAGATCTCGACGCTGATCGGCACGCCGGCTTCGGCGGCACGATCGCCGATGCGGCTGGCGTCGTCGCGCAGGATTTCGTTGCTGCCGGCATGGACCATGATCGGCGGGAAATCGCGGAACGGCGCGTAGATCGGTGAAGCGTAGGGATCCACAGGGCTTTGCTTCTTGAGATAGTTGCGCGCGCTCATGAAGAGCAGCTCCCAGCTCAGCGCTGCATCCTTCTTGGCGTTCTGCAGCATCGACCAGCCGGAGAGCGAGAGATCGGCCCAAGGGCTCATCGCCACAACGCCGGCCGGCATCGCAAGGCCTGCATTGCGGATCGCGAGCAGGCACGAGAACACAAGACCGCCGCCCGAGCCGTCGCCGGCCAGCACGATCTGTGACGCCGAGACGCCATGCTGGAGAAGATGACGATAAGCGTCGATGCCGTCGCGCAAGCCCGCCGGGAACGCGAAGTCCGGCGCGAGGCGATAGTTGACCGAGAACGCCGTGGCGCCGGCGGCGCTGCACAGTCGCGCCACCAACGCGCGATGGGTTTCAGGCGAGCCGGAGATGTAACCGCCGCCGTGGAAATAGAGGATGACGCGGTGGGCCATCGAACCATCGACGCGCACCCATTCGCCTTTCACCGGACCGAGCTGGCCGGCTTCGAACACGGCGTCTTTGGGCACCGCCGCGAAGCGGCCGGTGAGATAATTGAACTGGCGGCGCAGTTCTTCGATGTCGGAGGCATCACCCGTGGCGCGCGGACGCGACATGCGGGACATGCGGGAGAACAAGGCGCTCTGCCAACTGGCCATGGTTAAAGCCGGAAATTGAGGTTGGCGGGAGAATAGGAGAGCGCCGCGCCGTCCCCAAACGAAAAAGCCGGGCAGCGTTAAGCTGCCCGGCTTCTTTGTGACGATGTAACGGGAACCCGAAGGTTTAGGCGGCTTTCGCCTGGCCTTCGATGGTCTTCAGTTCCGGCGCGTTGATCGTGATGCGGCGGGGCTTCTTCTCCTCCGGCACGATCTGCTCCAGGTCGACATGCAGCAGGCCGTTCTCAAGCTTGGCACCGCGCACTTCGACGTGGTCGGCGAGCTGGAATTTGCGCTCGAAGGCGCGGCCGGCGATGCCCTGGTAGAGGACGCTCTTGCCATCCTTCTCGCTGCCTTCGTGCTTGCCCGCGATGGTGAGGACGCCGTCCTTCACTTCGACGTTCAAGTCCTTCTCGCCGAACCCGGCGACAGCGACGGTCACGCGATAGCGGTTCTCGTCGAGGCGCTCGATGTTGTAGGGCGGATAGGATTGGCTGGCGTCGTATTGCGCGATCTGGCCGAGGGTGTCGAACAGCCGGTCAAAGCCGACGGTCGAACGGGAGAGTGGGGAAAAATCGAATCTCATGAGTCAAACCTTCTAAAAGCGTTTGGGTTTGGCCCTTCCCGAAGCGGGCAAAGGCCGGTTT
>JBQCJO010000236.1:0-11256 GCA_051952735.1 Rhizomicrobium sp. | reverse complement strand
CTGTGCAGCCTGATCGTGCTTGGCCTTTGGCACGAACATGCGTGACGGCGCGTTACAGGACTGTCCAGTGTTCTGCATCATATGCATCACGCCGCGCACGACCGCTTTCTGCAAGTCCGCGTCGTCGAGAATGATGTTCGGCGACTTGCCGCCCAGTTCCTGCGCCACGCGCTTCACGGTGTCGGCGGAGGCCTTCGCCACCGCGATGCCGGCGCGCGTCGAGCCGGTGAACGACATCATGTCGATGCCCGGATGGGACGACATCGCTTCGCCCACCGTCGGGCCGTCGCCGTTGACGAGGTTGAACACGCCCGGCGGAACACCAGCTTCATCGAGCACTTCGGCCCAGAGGATCGCGTTCATCGGCGCGATTTCGCTCGGCTTCAGCACCATCGTGCAACCGGCGGCGAGGGCGGGAACGACTTTGCAGGCGATCTGGTTGATCGGCCAGTTCCACGGCGTGATCATGCCGACGACGCCGATCGGCTCACGGCGGATCGCGTAAGAACCCTTCACCTGCTCGAATTCATATTCCTTCAGGATCTTGATGCCTTGCGCGAGATGGCCCATGCCGATCGCGGCCTGCGCATTTTGGGAAAGCGACAGCGGCGCGCCCATTTCCATCGAGATGGCTTTGACGATGTCGCCATAACGCTTCTGATAAACCGCGACGATCTTCTCCAAGAGAGCAACGCGCTCTTCACGGCTCGTCTGCGAGAAGGTGTCGAACGCCTTGCGCGCGGCGGCGACGGCTTTGTCGACATCGGCCTTGGAGCCCATGCTGATCTTCGCGAACGGTTCCTCGTTCGCCGGATTGATCACTTCGAGCGTCTTCGGCGAAACGGGATCGACCCATTTTCCGTCGATATAGAATTTGAGCTTCTCTTCCATGGTTTTCTCCCGTTCGTCTTTGTGGAAATATTGCCGGGCGGGAGTATAGCCGCACCCATACGCGGGCGCGCAAGCCGCCGGAAAAGGACAGCAATTCCATGTCGCTCGCAGGGAAAGCGTGCATCGTCACCGGCGGTGCGGGAGCCTTGGGCACCGCCGTCTGCAAGGCGTTGTCGGGTGCGGGCGCGAAGGTGATGGCCACAGATCATGGTGTTCTTCCCGCCGAGCAGCCCGGTATTGGAAGTGTCGATCTGTCCGACGCCGCGAAAGCCAAAGCGGCTATCGACAAAGCGGTGTCCGAGATGGGCGGGCTTTATGCCCTCATCAACATCGCGGGCGGTTTCCGTTGGGAAAAGATCGGCAGCGGCAAGATCGATACCTGGGACTTCCTTTACACCGTGAATGTGAAGACGGCGGTCAACGCCTGCCAGGCGGCACTGCCGCATCTGCTCAAGGCGAAGAATGGGCGCATCGTGAACATCGGCGCCGCTGCGGCGGCGAAACCGGCGGCCACAGGCATGGGCGCTTACACCGCCTCGAAAGCGGCGGTGCTGAAGCTCACCGAAGCGCTTGCGGATGAAGTGAAGAATGAGGGCGTCACCGTGAACGCCATTTCGCCCACCACCATCGACACCGCCGCCAACCGTAAGGACATGGCGGACGCCGATTTCTCCAAATGGGTGAAACCGGAAGAGATCGCGGCGCTGATTGAGTTTCTGCTGTCGCCCGCGGCATCCGCCATCACTGGCGCGAACATTCCTATCGCGGGGCGTGTCTGATGAACGATGCCGACATGCTCGATGTCTTCCTGCGCCTCGGCGCGGCAACGCTTTGCGGCATGGTGCTGGGCCTCAACCGCGATCTTCACGGCAAGCCCACCGGCATCCGCACCTTGGGATTGGTTTCGCTCGGCGTCGCCATCGTGACGGTTTCGGTGCTGAGAACGTGGCAAGCGGTCGGGGACATCGCCGCCTATAGCCGTGTGCTGCAAGGCGTCGTGCAGGGCGTGTTGACCGGCATCGGCTTTCTCGGCGGCGGCGTCATCCTGCGCGATCCGCAGCACAATATGGTGCGCAATCTGACGACGGCGGCGACGGTGTGGGTGACGGCGGCGCTGGGCCTGGCCTGCGCCATCGCGGACTGGCGCGTGATCGGATTGGGCTTGTTGTTCGCGATCGTCCTTCTGGTGACGGAGGATCGGCTCGACAAATGGATCGCCCGGAAGTTCGGCGAAAAAGAAACGGACCGCTCACAAACGTGAGGCGGCCCGTCCCTGCGTGATCACGCTGCTGTCTCTATACTCTGCCTAGCAGCACCAAAATCAGAACGATGACCAGAATGAGTCCGAGGCCGCCCGAAGGGTAGTAGCCCCAACCGGAGCTGTACGGCCATGAGGGCAGGGCGCCCAGAAGAAGCAGAACAAGAATGACAATAAGAATGGTCCCGAGCACGAGGCCCTCCCGTTTTCTATCTATGCAGGGAAGTAACTCCCGCAGGGGTGGCAGAGTTCCCGTCCCGCACCGGGAATCGTGTCAGTCGATGGGCCGCCAGGCGCGGCCGTCTTTGCGCAGCAAGTCGTCGGCGGCTTCGGGGCCGGCACTTCCGGCCTTGTAGTTCGGAAAGCTCTTCGGCTTTTCCTTGGCCCATGCCTTCAGGATCGGATCGACCACCGCCCATGCGGCCTCCACCTGATCGGCGCGCTGGAAGAGCGTGCCGTCGCCGATGAAGACGTCATAGAGCAGCGTTTCGTAGCCGACCGCCGGCGCGGATTTGAACCAATCCTTGTAATTGAAATTCAGCGCCACGCTTTCCAGCACCATCTCCGTGCCGGGCTCCTTGGCGTTGAAGTACAGGCAGATGCCTTCGTCCGGCTGGATGCGCAGCACCAGCCAGTCAGACTTCATCTCTTCCGTCGGCGTTTCGCGGAAGAGGGCATAAGGCGCGCGCTTGAAGCGGATGGCGATTTCGCTGGAGCGTTTGCTCATGCGCTTGCCGGTGCGGATGTAGAACGGCACGCCGGCCCAGCGCCAATTGTCGATGCCTAGCTTCATGGCGACGAAGGTTTCGGTCGCGGAGTTTTTTGCGACGCCGTCCTCGCTGCGATAGGCCTGCACCTTTTTGCCGCCGACCTTTCCGGCGTCATATTGCCCGCGCACCGCGTCGTCCATCTTCAGCGGATGCATGGACTTGAACACATCCGCCTTGCGCGCGCGTACCACGTCGGCGTCGAAGGAAGAGGGCGGCTCCATTGCCGTCATCGCGACAAGCTGGAAGACGTGGTTCGGCACCATGTCGCGCAGTGCGCCGGTGACTTCGTAGAACCCGGCGCGTGTTTCCACGCCGACGGTTTCCGACACGGTGATCTGCACATGGTCGATACGGTCGCGGTTCCAGATCGGCTCGAACAACCCGTTGGCGAAGCGCAGCGCCAGGATGTTCTGCACCGTTTCCTTGCCGAGGAAATGATCGATGCGGAAGACCTGTTCCTCTTTGATCTGCTTGAGAACGCGCGCGTTCAACTCTTTGGCGGATTTCAGGTCGTGACCGAACGGCTTCTCGATGACAACGCGCCGCCAGCCCTTGTCCTCTTTCGCCAGTCCGGCTTTGCCCAGCGCATCCACGACCGGGCCGAAGAAGCGGTCGGCGACGGCGAGATAGAAGAGGGCGTTGCCGTCCGTCTTCTCTTCTAGCTTGGAAAGCTTGCTTTTGATATCGGCGTAGGTCTTATCCTTGGTGAAATCGCCGACGATGTAATCCATCGTGCCGGCGAGTTTCTTCCAGACCTTTTCGTCGATCTTGTTTTCCTTCGCCTCGCCTTTGCCTTTGGTGAGGTCTTCCAGGAAATCGTGCAACTCGTTGCGCCAGCTCGCGGCGGTGCAGTCATTGTGATCGACGCCGATCAGCGCGAAGTTCTTTGGGAGCTGGTTCTGCCGCGCGAGATTATAAAGCGCCGGCACCACCAGCCGCTTGGTGAGATCGCCATGGGCGCCGAACAGCACCATGGCGCAATTGGGCGGCGCTTTTGCAGTGGTCATGTCTTGGGTTTCGGCGCCATGCCGTGATCTTCCAGCGCGCCTTCGATGTGGCCGCCGAATTCGTTGCGCATGGCCGAAAGAAGCTTCTCGCCGAAATTGTGCTCCACCCGGCTGCGGAAGCGCGCGAACAGCGCCGCCGTGATCACGCTTGCCGACACCGCTTCCTCGATGGCGGCATTCACGGTCCAGCGGCCTTCGCCGGAATCGTCCACGTCACCCTTGAACGCTTTCAGCTCGGGATCTTTCGCCAGCGCGATCGCCGACAGATCGAGCAGCCAGGATGAGATCACGCTCCCCCGCCGCCACACTTCGGCGATGTCGGGCAGATTGAGTTCGAACCTTTGGTCGTCCGGCAGCGCCTTGTGCCCACGCCCCTGCAATATGTCGAAACCTTCGGCATAGGCCTGCATCAATCCATATTCGATTCCGTTGTGGACCATCTTCACGAAGTGGCCCGCGCCGTTCGGACCGGCATGGATATAACCGTGTTCCGCGCGCGGATCGCGTTTCTCTCGCCCTGGTGTGCGATCGATGACGCCGAGGCCCGGCGCCAGCGATTTGAAGATGGGATCGAGACGCTCGACCACCTCCTTCTCGCCGCCGATCATCATGCAATAGCCGCGCTCGGCGCCCCACACGCCGCCGGAGGTGCCGCAATCGATGTAGTGAATGCCTTTTTCCTTCGCGGCTTTTGCGCGGCGGATATCGTCTTTCCAGAAGGAGTTGCCACCATCGATGATGGTGTCGCCCTTTTCCAGGACCTTGAGCAATGCCTGGACGGTCTCTTCGGTGGGGTCGCCGGCGGGCACCATGATCCATATCGCGCGCGGCGCTTTCAACAGCTTCGCGAAATCCTCGAGTGATTTGGCCGGCGTGGCTTTCTCCTTCGCCAGCTTGGCGACGGCGTCCGCGCTGCGGTCATAGACGACGACCTCATGACCTTGCTTCATCAGGCGGCGCGAAATATTGCCGCCCATGCGGCCCAGCCCAACCATTCCGATCTGCATCAGGAGAGTGCCTCTTCGAATGCGTGTGCGAGCGATGCGAGACCCGCATCGGCATCTTTCATGTGCAGACGGATCGCGCGGCGCTTGCGCTCCACGAGCACGGCGGAATCACCCAGCGCTTGCGCCTTCTCCACCACGCCGAACGTCGCTTTGCGGCCCGGGATTGCCAGATCCTCTTTGTGATCGGTGGTGAGCGTTACGAATACGCCGCTGTTGGGTCCGCCTTTGTAGGCTTGCCCCGTCGAATGCAGGAAGCGTGGGCCGAACTCGAAGCAGGTCGCGTTCTTGTATTTCGCGCGGACCTTGCGGCGGATTTTCTGCAACGCGGCATCGTGCCCCTCGTTGAGCGCGATATAGGCGAGCAGGGCGAAATAATCGCCGTCCTTCAGTTGCGCCAGATGGTTTTTCAAAATCTCGCCCAGCGACTTGCCGTGACCTTCGCCGTAAGCGGCGATGCTGTCGCCGCTCCAGAACGGTTCGCCTTCGTCCAGCTTGCCGTTCTTCTCATAGGCGTCGGTCAGCTTGCGCGCGGCGACTTTCGCGGCTTCCACATCCGGCTGATCGAAGGGATTGATCTTCAGCACCATGCCTGCGAACGCGATGGCCATTTCGCACAGATAGAAGATCTGTCCGATCTGGTAGCTGTCCTCGATGGTGATGCGCACCGTCGGATGCCCTGCCTGCTCGAGCGCGGCCACCGCATCGGTGTGGTCTTCATCGCCGGCGATGCGCAGATTGATGAACACGCGATCGTCGCCATAAGACGACGGCGGGCCGGCCGGTTCGCGGTCCACGGGGATCAGACCCTTGCCCTGCTTGCCGGTGGATTCCGCGATGAGCTGTTCCAGCCATGTGCCCACGCTCGAAAGCGCGTTAGATGCAAGGATCGTGACTTTGTCGCGCTTGTATTTGTTCGCCAGCACGCAGAGCTCGATGCACAACCGCGCCCCCGCATTGGCGGAGGCGGGCACCAGCTTGCCGCTGGCGTGTTCGAACTTCTGCGCTTCCTTTATGAGCCGCTCGACGTCGAGACCCATCGCCGCCGCCGGCACGAGGCCGAATTTCGACAGCACCGAATAGCGCCCGCCGATTTCCTTCTCACCGTGGAAGACATGGCTGAAGCCATGCTCCTTCGCGGTCTTCTCCAGCGACGAGCCGGCGTCGGTGATGGCGATGAACTGTTTTCCGTTCTTGCCTGTCTCCGCGAAGAAATAGTCGAACAGGATATTGGGCTCGAGCGTGGTGCCCGATTTGGACGACACGATGAAGCGCGTGCTTTCGATCTTGATCGCCTTGCGCACCGCGCCGATCTGCTCCGGATCGGTGGAATCCAGCACATGGAGATTGGGCCAGTCCGTGCGATGGCCGAACGTCTCGCGCAGCACTTCCGCGCCAAGACTCGATCCGCCCATGCCGAGCAGAACGACATCCGTGGTCTTGGCCTTCTCGATGTCGCCCGCGAGCGCCTTGAGGTTGGCGACGTCCTTCACCTCGCGCTCGACGACGTCGATCCAGCCGAGCCATTTGTCCTCATCCGCGCCGGTCCATGTGGATTTGTCCTTGTCCCAGACCTTGCGCGTGTCGCCGCGCGCGTTGCTGGCGGCGATCTCCTTGTCGATGTCCTTCTTCGCTTCGCCGAAGCTCTCCTTCACATGCGGCAGTGCGCCGCCCAGGATTGTCGCGCGCTTCTCGGCCAGCGCGCCGTAAAGCTTGTCTGCGGCTTCCGCAAATTTCGCCACGCCGTCCACGACCAGATCGTCTGTGATCTTGTCCAGCGAGATGCCACCCTTCTTCAGCGTGTCCAGTGCCTTGTGCGCGCCGTCCACGTCCTGCTCGATGGTGTCGGCCTTCGGATTTCCGTGATCGCGGAACGCATCCATCGTTTCCGGCGGCATGGTGTTCACCGTCATCGGCCCGATCAGCGTGTCGACATATAAGGTGTCGGAATATTCCTTGTTCTTGGTTCCGGTGGAGGCCCAGAGCAGGCGCTGTGGACGCGCGCCGCGCTTGGCGAGCTTCTCCCAGCGCGCGCCGGAGAATGTCTTCTTGTACATCTGATAGGCGATGCGCGCGCTGGCGATGGCGACCTTGCCGCGGATATCGGCGAGCGCCGCGTTCTTCTTGGGCTCTTCCTGCAGCTTCTTGTTGATGAGGTCGTCCGCCATCGTATCGATGCGGCTGAGGAAGAAAGACGCGACGCTGGAGATCTTCGACAGGTCGTCGTCCGCGGGGCGCTTTTCCAGTCCTTCAATATAAGCATCTGCCACAGCCTGATAGGCGTCCAGTGCGAAGAGCAGAGTGATGTTGATATTGAGGCCTGCGGCGGTCAGATCGCGGATGGCGGGAACGCCTTCCTTGGTGCCCGGCACTTTCACCATCAGGTTCGGCCGGTTGATGTCTTTCCACAGCGCTTTGGCTTCTTCGATGGTCGGCGCGGTGTCGTGCGCGATGTAGGGCGAGACTTCGATAGAGATGAATCCGTCCGCGCCCTTGGTGCGGTCGTACACGGGGCGGAACGCATCCGCGGAATCCTGGATGTCTTTTATGGAGAGATTGCGGAAGATCGTGCCGACATCGAGGCCCTGATCGACATAGCGCTTGATGTCGTCGTCATAGGCTGTGCCTTCGGCGAGCGACTTCTGGAAGATCGCAGGATTGGAGGTCTGTCCGCCGATGCCGTCCTTCTCGATGGCTTCGGTGGTGCCGCCTTTGCGGATCATTTCGCGGCTCAGGAAGTCGAGCCACACCGATTGTCCGAGTTGTTCGAGTTGTTTCAGGCGGTTCATGTCATGCCCCATATCGATGTGCTGTAAGCGGACGCTGCGGAAAGCGATCTATAATGCATCTTTGCGTGATGCCCGGCGAGTTGACCAATTCTGCGAAAAGGGATGGGCTTGCGCCACGGTGTGGAAACGCAAAAATCCCCTGTTTGTTCCTGTCTTCTGCAATGTGACGAAACGCTCATGAAAATCGATCTTCTGACGCCCGCAAGCTTCGCCGCCGGTCATCCGCTCGCGCAATATCGCTGGCTCCGCGACAATGCGCCCGTGTTCTGGCACGAGGAGCCGAACGGTCCGGGCTTCTGGGCGGTGACGCGCTACAAGGACGTATGGACGGTCGATCGCGATTTCCAGAACTTCTCGTCCGAGCCCACCATCATGATCCAGGACCCTGCCGCCGAGCAGGCGATGGGCTTCGGCGGTTACAAGATGATGCTGATGATGGATCCGCCGCAGCATACGGCGTATCGCAAGCTCATCCGCAACGAATTCACGCAGCCCATTTCGGCGGATCGCACGCCGCGCATGAACGAGCTCGCGCGCCAGATCGTGGATGAAGTGATCGAGCGCGGCGAATGCGATTTCGTTTCGCATATCGCGGGCGAAATGCCGTCTTATGTCATCGCCGAATTGCTCGGCATCCCGCTGGACGACGGGCGCGAGCTCTACAAGCTCACCGAAGCCATCCACACCGCGCCGGAAGCGCAGGAGCCGGGTGCCGGTGGCATGGCTGTGATGAAGATGTTCGAATATGGCCGCAGCGTGATCGACGAAAAACGCGCCCGCCCGAAAGACGATCTCGCCACCAAGCTTTTGCATGCCGAAGTGGACGGCAAGAAGCTGGACGACATCGAATTCCTGCTCTTCTTCCTCTTGCTGGTGGATGCGGGTGGCGACACCACGCGCAATCTTCTCTCATCGGGCCTGATCGCGCTGTTCGAGAATCCCGAGCAGATGGCGTGGCTGAAAGCCGATCTCGACGCACGCCTGCCGTCCGCGCGGGAGGAATTGCTGCGCTATACGACGCCCGTCATCTATATGCGCCGCACGGCGAAGCACGATGTCGTGCTGGGCGGCGAGCAGATCAAGGAAGGCCAGAAGGTCGTGATGTATTTCGGCTCGGCCAATCGCGATCCGGAGAAGTTCGATGCGCCCGATACGCTGAACCTGGCGCGCGCACCCAACGAGCACATCGCCTTCGGCACCGGCCCGCATGGTTGCCTGGGCCAGCACATCGCCCGCATCGAGATCGACGCGATCCTGCGCGAAGTGCTGACGCGATTGAATGAATTGAAGATCGGAACGCCGGACTGGCTCGCGTCCAACTTCATCTCGGGCCCGAAGCATCTGCCGGTGACGTTCAAGCCGGCGAAACGCGCGGCGTAATCACCTCCCACGAGGGGGAGGTGATTGTTCAAAACTTCTGCTGTACCGAAACGCTCACCATCGGGCTGCTGTCGCCTGTGCGGCTGATCGCGGAGACATCGTCGGCGCGGGTGCCGCTGTAGAAAGTATCGGTCTGGCTGCGCGCGCCGCCGAGCAATCCATCCGCATTCAGCGAGACAATGTATTTGCCCGGATTGTAGGTCACAAAGGCGCCGACGCCGCTGCCGGTGCGCAAAGCCGTCATCTGCGCGGGCTGATAGAAGTGCTGCTCCGTCGCGAGGCTGCCCTTCACGCCCCATTCCAGATGACGATCGTCATCCTTGTGCGTGACCTTCACATTCGCAGCCCGCGGAATCTCGCCCGAGACGCGGCGCGTCTGTCCCGTCACCGGATCGCGTACGCGCGACTGGCGCAGCGTCGCCTGCGAGGAAATCGTGGTGTCCGAAAGGCCGAGTCCCGATAGCGGCATGGAAAGATTGGCATCCATTTGCCGCCGCGCGCCGCCGGAGATGCTCATTGGCGCGACCGCGCCTTCGGCGGTGAGCCCAAGCTCGGTCGTGCTTTCGATGCGCGCTTGCGTGACGGTTGTCGAAAGCGTGCCGCCGCTGTCGAAACTCTGCGAGACCGTCGCCTGATTGCGCCATTCGCGATTGGGTTCAACGCGCAGATCGGTGTTCGGCCCCGCCGCCTGTGCCAGCGCGGCGAAGTCGTACGGGTTCACGGGCGACACCGTGTCGGCGCTGCTCACTTTCAGTTGCGCCCCGTCCCACAGCGTTGCCGTCGCCGATCCGTAAGGCGCCGTGTAGTGATATTCGTCACCCACATTCGTGGCGCCGCGCGCGGACACGCTCATCGTCTGATCCGCGGCGCCGGCTTTCACCTGGAGATAGGGAAGGGGAGACCAGTTCGCGCTCGCGAAGGTTTTCCGCTCGTCGGTCGCTACGGCGCTGCTCTGTGCCGCGCCGCGCAAGGTGACATTGTCCTGCGCCGTTTCGGTGTGGCTTCGGCTTATGCCCATGGTGATACCGACATTCGAAATGGGCTGGGTTGTCGCCTTGGCCGTGGCGGCGTCGGTGCGGGTGGTGGCGTTGGTGCTGGAAAGGCCTGCGGGCACGAGCGTGCCGGTCTGCCGTGCGTCATGAATCTCGCTGCTCGCCTGCACCGAAACGTCCACGCCTGCCGGTCCGTTGATCCTGGAGTCCAGACTCAGCTTGCGATCGCTGCGATCCACCGGCACAGACGGATCGGGCGGCAGGCTTGTGAAAGTCCCGCTGAGCTTGGTTTGGCCGAACGGCGACTGCAGCCCCACGCTGGTGTTGCTCTGGATGCCGCTGCCGTCGGCATTGGCCGGGCCGCCACTGACCTTCAGCGCGACGTCGTTGGGCAGCGCATAGACGGAACTTTGGGCCGGAGCGGCAAGTGCCGTTCCGGGTATGGCAGCGGCGACAACCGCCCAGCGCCAGACCTTCATCCGATCGTCCTGTGATCCTTCGAGCGCGGGCATTCGCCCCAGCGCGATGGGAAAGTCTAATCACAACCCTTCATGTGCGGCCAGTGACCGCAACGTGTATTTGGCGACAGACGCACGAAGAAGTTAGTGCGGCTGCGTGATCTCCGCTTTCCCATAATGCGGGCCGATGCGTCCGTCGCGGATGAAATCGGCCATCATCTGGAAGTATCCGGGCACATATCGCGTGGAAAGACGCTCGCCCTTCGGGCTCATCTCATATTCCGTCATGCCGTGTTCGGCGCCGGGATAGACGGCGAGCGTGTAATCCTTGCCGTCCGCGATCAGCGACTTGATGCGCTTGGAGGTTTCCGCGCTCGGCGCCTCCATGTCGTCGCTGCCCAAAATCCAAAGCTGCGGCGTGGTGGATGCGCGCAAGGTGGGCATGGGCTCGTAGCGGAAGGGTGTGTGGAAATCGAACTGATTGGCCGCGGCCTGCATCTGTGCATTGTCCAGCGGAAGGATGAAGAACAGGAAATCGCCGTGAACGTCCTTGTACCAGGGCTCGTTCTTGTATTTCTGGCGCAGCGCATCGAACTTGTCGTAGCCGTCCATGCTGCGGGTTTCGACAATCGCTTCGCCCGCGCGCGCCAGCTCCAGCGCCTTCCTGGTGTCTTCCGCCGAATGGCCGTGGAATTTCATGTCGAGCG
>JBQCJO010000235.1:0-3217 GCA_051952735.1 Rhizomicrobium sp. | reverse complement strand
GAAGGTACGCCGCATTTCCTATGTGTCCTGCAACGCGGAGACCTTCGCCCGCGACGCCCGCATCCTCGTGGACGGCGGCTACAAACCCGGCGCGGTGACGCCGGTGGACCAGTTCCTGTGGTCGTCGCATATTGAACTTGTGGCCGGCTTCGCGAGATGATGCGGCCGGGGGACCGGATGCGTATCTTTGCAGTTCTGTTTGCGTTGGCGCTGGCGCTTTTCGTGCGTCCGGCGGACGCGGGGGATTTCTCGAACTGGGGCGCTGTCGTCGTCGCGGGCGATCATCATGCCCATGATGGCAGCGACAGCGACGTGTTCGACAATGGCCGTCACGATATCGGCGTCGCGCTGCAGCGGATCGGCTTCAATCCGGCCAACATCGTGGAGTTCACGACCGAGCCGGGCAAATACAAGTCGCCCGCGCCTCTGAATTCCGATCCCGTCTCGATTGCCGACGGCGTGTGGGACCTCTCCAACCGCACGACTGGCGGCTGTTTCTTCTATCTCACTTCGCACGGTTCTCCGGACGGCATTGTGATCGGCGGTGAAATCCTGTCGCCCAGGGATTTCTCGCGCATGGTGAACAATGCCTGCGGTGACCGCCCGACGGTCGTTGTCGTTTCGGCATGCTTTTCGGGCGTCTTTATCCCTGCGTTGGCGGGTGCGAACCGGTTTGTGCTCACCGCTGCGCGGCCGGATCGCACCTCGTTCGGTTGCGGGCAGGCCAATCGCTACACCTTCTTCGATGAATGCTTCCTGTCCTCTATCGCCATCACGCATGATTTCCGCGATCTGGCGATAGAAGCGCGCCGCTGCGTCGCCGCGCGCGAGAAAAAGGAGGATGTTTCACCGCCGTCCGATCCGCAGGCCGCTATCGGCGACAACACGCCAAGCTTCCCAACCTGGTGACCGAACGAAATGGGGGGCTGGTTTCAATCCTGGATACGCCGCAGCGCCGGAAAGGACGAAGCGCCCGTCAGCGTGCCGGCCCCTTTGCCGCAAGATGCATGGTCGCAAACAGGCAGCGCGATCCGCACCGCGGGGCTCGCGGTCCTCGCGCTTGTGCTGCTCGGAGGCGCGGCGAGCTGGTATGCGTTCTCGCACCATCAATACAAATGGGCCGTCGTGGTCGTTGCGGGCGACTGGCACGCGCACGATGGCAGTCCCAGCGAAGCGTTCGACAATGCGCGCCGCGACGTCTCGGCGGAATTGCGCCAGATCGGCTTCAGCGACGCTTACATGATGCAGTTCACGACGCGGCCCGATCTTCCCGACGACACGCATCCGCTTGCCTCAACCGCGCGCGCAATCTCCAGCGAACTTTCCCTGCTCACCAGCGAGACACCGGAAGGCTGCATCGTCTATTTCAGTTCGCACGGCGCGCCGCGGGGCATGATCCTCGGCAACACGCTGCTTACGCCCGACGCGCTGGCCGGCATTCTCGACGGCACCTGCGGCAACCGCCCCACGGTGGTGATCGTGTCGGCGTGCTTCTCCGGCGCGTTCGTCCCTGCACTCGTGGGCGATAACCGGCTTGTGATGACGGCCGCGCGCGCCGATCGCTCTTCCTTCGGTTGCACGCAGGATGCGCGCTATCCCTATTTCGACACCTGTGTGATCCAGAACCTTCCCGCCGCGCATAACTTTCCCGCGCTCGCCGACAAGGTGAAGGATTGTGTCGCCCAGCGCGAGCAGGACACCGGCGCCTCGCCGCCGTCGGAGCCCCAGATTTTCATCGGCAGCCAGGTTGCGGACAATCTCCCCACTTGGTAGCGGCGCGTTGCGAGCGCATAATCGCGCTATGCCCGCATCCCGCGCCCAACGACTCGCCTTCGCCGGATTGCAGACCGCGCGCGTCGCCTTTTATGGCGTGCACTATCTCGCCGCGCGTTTGGCGGCACGCGAAAGCTTCGATGTGCTGCAGAAGACGGAGCATCCCGTTCCCTCGCTCGCCGCGATGGCGCGCGCGATGGCCGAACTCTTCGCGCAGGATTGGCGCAATGTGGAAGCCGGCCTTTATCCCGCGCCGCTCAACATCCTGAAGGAAGCGCGGCGTGCGCTGGCAAGTATCGATTATCTGAGGGATATCCCGAAGGTCGTGCAACGCCAGCAGCGGCACGGTCACAGCGAGGCGCGCGGGAAGGCCGATGAGAAGAATCTGCCGCGCTATTTCCAGCAGAACTTTCACTACCAGACCGACGGCTATCTCAGCGAAGACTCTGCGAAGATCTACGATTTCCAGGTGGAGGCGCTGTTCGCCGGAACCGCCGAAGCCATGCGCCGCCGCGCCTATGTGCCAATCGCCAGATATCTGGAAAGTCGCGATGCCGCGAAGACAACGCTGCTCGATATCGGTGCGGGAACCGGCCGCTTTCTTTCTTTCGTCCGCTCAGTGCAGCCCGAATTGAAGCTCAAGGCGCTCGATCTCTCCGCGCCATATCTTGCGCGCGCCAAACGCGCCGTACGCAAGGCGGAGTTCATCGAAGCAGCAGCGGAGGACATGCCGCTGAAAGATGCCAGCGTCGATATCGCCGTCAGCATCTATCTCTTCCACGAATTGCCGCCGAAGGTGCGCGCCGCCGCCGCGAAAGAAATCGCGCGGGTCTTGAAACCGGGCGGCATTTTCGTGCTTGCCGATACAATTCAGTATGGCGACGCACCGGAGTTCGACGGATTGATCGACGTCTTCCCCGAATTGCTGCACGAGCCGTATTACAAGACTTACGCGCAAACAGATCTGGACAAGCTGCTCGCTGGCTTGAACCACGAAAAAGATGACATTGCCTATCTGACAAAGATAAGCAGCTTCAAGAAAGCGCGGCGCCGCAAGCGATCGGTTACAAGCTGAAATGCTGAATCGCGAGCGCGATTGCCGTTGTCACGAGTACACCAGCGCCGAATAGCAGGTAATCTCTTCTGGCACTCTTTCTTTCTGCGCCTTTCATGATAGTTGCGAAATGCTCGGCGACAGGGATCGGCGTTTTTTCAAGCGCTTCAATGCGCGTCCGCAACACAGATTCGCGACCCTCCATCTCTGCAAGCTCTTGTTCTAATTTTTGAACGGCGTCCTGACGGCTTTGCGCGACTAGAGCCATCTCTTGAACGATCTTGTCGACCTCGCTTGTCGCTGTGGCGAGATTTTCTGTCAGGCTGTGGAGTCTTTCTTTAAAACTGGGCTGGGGAGGCTCAGGAAGTTTGAGGACTCTCCTGATTAATC
>JBQCJO010000234.1:0-5701 GCA_051952735.1 Rhizomicrobium sp. | reverse complement strand
AGCAGCACCTTGCGTGCGCGGATGCCGCCTTGCACGCGGCCACGCACCGTCACGTCGTCGGCGAGTATCTCGCCCTGGATATAAGCCTTGTCTCCGATCACGAGGCCGGCGCTGCGAACATCGCCTTCGACACGTCCGTCGATCTGGATGTCGCCGCTGGACGTCAACGTGCCGTTGACGACGAGGTCGGCGCTGATGATGGAGGGCGCCGCGGAACGCGTGGCGCGCTTGATCTGCTGGGTGACCGAAGCGTTCGGGTCGGTGTCTTTACTCTTACTAGAGAACATGGCGGCCAGCCTCGATGAATCTGCTCGGATCTCTCACGACGTCGGCAAGCCAAACCTCGTAATGAACGTGGGGTCCCGTGCTGCGCCCGGTGGATCCGAGTTTTCCGACGAACGAGCCCTTCGAAACTTTCTGGCCGACATGAACGAGGATAGACGACATATGGCCATAGCGCGTGTGGATTCCATAGCCATGGTCAATTTCTACCATATTTCCGTAACCCCCTCTGGGGCCTGCGAAAACCACGGTGCCGGGCGCAGTCGCCGCGATGTTGGAACCCCACGGGCCGGCATAGTCGATGCCCGGATGGAAGGAAACGTGGTGCGTGAACGGATCGACGCGGCCACCGAAGCCACTGGTCTTTTCATACTGGCTGCCACGCACCGGCGTGGTCAGCGGGATGTGGCGGAGTCCGGAGAAAAGTTCATCCAGTTCCTGACCATGCGCGCCGGCTGACACATAAGCCGCGATGAACCTCTGATCGGAAATGCCGTCGATGTGCATTTCGCCCAGCGGCTCGTCGGGGCCGCCAATATCTTTCTGCTGCTCAAACACGTCCGGATTCATGCCCACGCGACGGATCACCGTTTCCAGCATGGCGATACGGCTCGTCACCTGACGATCCACGCCAACGAGAAGCGCGGTTTCATTCGCGCTCATCTTGCGGACGCGCGCTGTCTGCGCGGCGAGTGCGCGGAATGCAGGGTTCTTCATCACCGACGCGGAGGGCATGAGCCGCTGACGCGGCGCGCGATGGAAGAAGGCGCCAGCCAGCTTTCCAACCGCGTCATCAAGGAAGCTCGCCTTGACGGGCTTTGTCGTGCGGGGCTGCGGACGCGGCGCTTGCGGCATCACATTGAGCTGCGAGCCGCCAAAATCTTCGCCGTCATCGCCGACGCTGTCGCTGGCCGAGTTGGAATTCGATGCGGCGGGGACATCGTCGCTTGTCGGTCCAACGGCTTTGCCTTGCAGGCTTTGGAAGGTCGAATCGACCTGTTCCTTGCGGTTGAGAAGTTTGGCGACGGTCTGCTGCTTGGCCTGCAGCTCGTCAGCGACGTTTTTGAAATGATCTTCGGCGCCGACCAGCGCGTTGTTCAGTTCGTCGTAGGAAAGCTGCAGATCGGCGACTCGATTCTCGTATGTCGACTGCATCGACTGATAGCGATGATCCTTCGCCGCGATGATGCGGTCCTTGAAGATCACATTGACGGAGGCGAAGGCGACCCAGCCGAGGAAGATCAGTGCCAAACCGGAAAGGGTGGCCTGCAGCGTCGCGCCGAAGGTGAAGAACTGCACGCGGCCATCGCTGCGGATGTAAATCTGACGTTCCGGAAACGTCGCGTGAAGCCACGCCCATACGCGGTCGACGAGACCATCGGACATACCGGAACTTCCCTTTTGGGCGTCTTTCGCGCCAACCCCAGGAGGGGCCATTTCACCTGCTTCCGGTTGTCCAATCAAGCTCGTAGTGCAGAAAAGCGATCTGGCAGTTAATGTTGGCCGCCGGTATGGCGCACGGCGCTGGGTCATAGGGATTTCGCCGCGCTCAAGACGGCCTCCACATGACCGGGGACTTTGACCTTGTGCCAGATCTGCCGAATGACGCCCTTGGCATCGACCAGGAACGTGGCCCGTTCCATGCCCATATAGCGGCGACCGTACAGGGATTTTTCGACCCAGACACCATAAGCGTTGGCGACCTTCAACTCAGAGTCGGAACCTAACGTAACCTTTAAGGTATACTTTTTCCTAAATTTTGCGTGGGATTCGATGGAATCCTTGGAAATGCCCACAATTTCCACACCAGCGGCCGCGAATTTGCGCTTGGCCTCGGAGAAGGCGACTGCCTCCCTGGTGCAACCGGAAGTATCGTCCTTGGGGTAGAAGTAGAGGACGTAGGGCGTGCCCTTGAGGCTCGCAGACGAGACCTCTTCGCCGCCATCGGTCGGTACGCGGAAGGCCGGAGCTTTATCCCCGGGTGCGAGTTCTTTCGCCATACGCAAATCCCCAACCGCGGCCAACACACGATCTGGCGTTTACCGGGAATAACCGTTAGGCGATAAGCTGATAAGCGAACCGGCGCAAGAGGTGGGCACGTCGGCGGGATTTGCTCGCAGGCGAGAATAAACAGGAACGCCCATTGGACGACGTTCTCACATTCCTACAGAGCTGGGCTGATGCATGCCGCCGGCGGCTGGAACCTGCCGGCCGGGTGCTGCAGCCTTATCGCTATCACATGCGTATGGCGGGATTGGTGGTGTCGGGAATCGTCACCGCGGTCCTGTTTTTTGTCGTGGGTGCCGTCATCCGCGTGATGATCGGGCCGGTCTCGCTCGGTCCCTTCAACGGGGAAATCGCGCAGGCGATTTCCGAAGCTTTGCCGGGGCTGGCGGTCGGTTATGACCAGGCGGCGATCGAATGGTCGCGCGAGGAGCACCGCATCAACCTGGTGGTTCTGGGCGCGCGGGTGCTCGACAGCCAGCAACGCATCATAGCGCAGGCGCCGAAGGCGGAAGTCGATCTAGCCGCAGGACCGTTCCTGCGCGGACATGTCGAGGTGAAGCGCATATCGCTCATCGGCATGCAACTCACGCTGGTGCGCAAGAAGGATGGATCGCTACGGCTCGGTGTCGAGCGCAATGTCACCGACAACGACGTGCTCGATCGCATTCGGGAAGCGATTTCGAAAGCGCAAGGCGGCCCGTCATCGCTGGAGAGTTTCGCGGTGCGGCATGCGCGCCTCGCCTTCTACGACGAAAGAACCGGCGCATTCCTCGTTTCGCCGGATGCAAATATCCAGATTGCAACGGGCGTAGGGCGGTCGCGCGCCGCCGATACGATCGACACGGCCGTCGATGCGCAAATCGAAATTTCCGGACAGCCGGCGCATCTTATTGCAAACCTGAAGCTTCCCCACGACAGCGGCGGCCGTGTCACGGGCGATGCAAGTTTCACCGGTTTGAGCCTGAAGGCGTTGGCGCACAACGCGAGCACCTTTTCCTTTCTTGCGCCGTTCGATCTCAAGGCGGACATCACGGGGTCGTTCGTCATGGAGCATGGGACGCGGCTGCGTTACGCCGATCTCGGGATAGGCGCCGCGGGCGCGATCAATGGCCTTGGCACCCCGCTCAAGGTGCGCATGCTCAAACTTGTCGCACGCTATGACGGTCAAACCGGCCGGTTGCTGGTGGATGACGCATCGCTCGAAGGCGATCATGCGCGCGCACACATGACCGGACGCGGGCAACTGAATTTCGACGCCAACAACGTCATGACGACGGCGACACTGGATCTCGACGCCGACCGCTTCTCGGTGAACCTGCCGGGCGTCGTGACGCAGTCGGTGACGTTGGGCCGGATCGCGATGCACACGGTCTATACGCCGGGCGATCAAAAGGTCGATATCCAGAAACTCGACATTTCCGGTGGCCCGATGAACGCGCAATTCACGGCGGCCGTGACGCTGAACGAGGTCACATCCCCCGCCGTGCTTGCCAACGGAACCATCGCGGCGATGAATGTGCGCGATTTCCTTCGCTACTGGCCACTTCATGTCGGCGAGGGCGCGCGCGAGTGGATCAATGACAATATCTTGGCGGGCAGGATCGGGCCGATCACGGTTCATGCCGACATCAAGGCCGGTGCGCTGGATCAACCGGCGTTACCTGAAGACGCGCTTAATCTCATGGTCCCGCTCAACGGCGCGACGGTGACTTTCATCCACGGCATGTCGCCGATGACGAACGTGCGCGGTGCGGCGCAGCTCACGGGCGATACGTTCAATGCGAAGATAGATTCGGGCACTGTGGGGCCGATCACCGTCAGCGGTGGCACAGTCGTAATTCCCGAATTGCACAAGCATGGCGCTGTCGGCGTGATCGATGCGAAGATTGCCGGAACGGTACCGGACTTGCTCATTCTTCTCGATCAGAAGCCGCTGCAATATCCGACGCGCTTCCATCTCAGCCCCGCGTCGGCGAAGGGAACGGCGGTGGGCGATCTGAATGTGCGGGTGCCGATGCTTCGCGATCTCAGCACCGACGACGTCGGCATCTCCGCCAAGGTGGCGACGCAGCAATTCGCGATCACGCTGGGATCGCATACCAAGATCAGCAACGGCACCGTCAATTTCGAAGTCACGAACGACAAGCTGCATGCGAACGGCACGGTGGCGCTGGGCGGCGGCGGCCCCATGAATGTCGACTGGGTCGAGGACTTCAAGACCAAAGCCGACATCACCACGACCATCATGGCCAAGGGACTGGTCGACGAGACGACGCGCGATGCGCTCAATTTCCACGCGGGCGATCTGATCACCGGGCCGGTGTCGGTGAATGCACAGGTGCTGGGCCATCGCGGCACGCTTCGGCGCGCGATCATGACCATGGACCTGACGCCGACCACGATCTCGATGGATATCGTCAATTATCACAAGCCTCCCGGTGTTGCCGCGACGGCGCTGGTGAACGCGCAGTTCGACAATGACAGCTCCATCAAGAGCGAGACGATGACGATCAGCGGGGCGGCCCTGAATGTGCGCGGCACGGTGACGTTTGGCCCCAATGGCGATCTGGCGCGTGTCGACCTGCCGCAAGTACGGGCAGGCACTGCCAACGATTTTGCCGTGGTCTATTCCGACACCGCAGCGGGCGGCCTGGACGTGAATGTGCGGGGCCGTTCCGCCGACGGAACGGGACTGGGGCACCGCAAAGCCTCGCAGATGAACAACACGGCGTCGGCTGCAACGCCCAACAATGCACCGTTCCGCTATTCCGTTCATCTCGACCGTGTGGTGATGCGCCAGAACGTTTCGCTGACCTCGTTTTCGCTCGACACCGCGGGCACCGGCACAAGTCCGCAGACGCTTTCGCTCTCCGGCCTGTTGGGCAAAGGCAAAATCGCCGCCGCCATAACGCCATCGAGCAGCGGACGTCAGGTCACGCTGACGGCCGATGACGCAGGCTTGCTGATTAAAGGGCTTTTCGGCTTCGGCAGCATGAGAGGCGGTGCGCTCAATCTGAACGCGACCCTCTCGCCCGTCGCCACCGCGAAAGCCAAAGCGCCGCTCGACTATGCGGGCAAAGTCACGATCCGCGACTTCAAGGTGACCGATCAGCCCTTCCTCGCGCGCCTGTTCGCAGCAGGTTCGCTGGGCGGGGTCAGCGACCTTCTGCGTGGCGAAGGTATTTCGTTCGACAAGATGGAGGTGCCGTTCCGCGCGCAAAACGATGCCATCACCATCCATGATGCGCGTGCGGCCGGTCCGGCGATCGGCATCACGGCAGACGGCTATATCGATCGCGCGCGAAACCAGATCGCGCTCAAGGGAACGCTGGCGCCGGTTTACGGACTCAATTCCGTGCTGGGCGCAATTCCGCTTCTTGGCGACGTGCTGGTATCGAAACAGGGCGAGGGC
>JBQCJO010000233.1:0-3927 GCA_051952735.1 Rhizomicrobium sp. | reverse complement strand
TCGAAGTCGCTGGCGTCGTGGCGCTCGGGCAATTGGCCCGCGGGATCGCCGAAGGGGCGGTTGACCATCTGGCCGCGCTTCACTGCCGGGCGCGCATTGATCTGGTTCGTCCAGCGCAACACGTTTTTGTATTCGTGCACGGCGAGGAATTCGCCCGCGCCATAGAGCGCGCCTTTCACCAACCCGCCATACCACGGCCACACCGCCATGTCGGCGATGGTGTATTCGCCGCCGAGATATTCGGATTCTGCAAGCCTGCGATCCAGCACATCGAGCTGGCGCTTCACCTCCATCGCGAAACGGTCGATCGGATATTGCCATTTGGCCGGCGCATAAGCGTAGAAATGCCCGAAGCCGCCACCGAGATAAGGCGCGCTGCCCATCTGCCAGAACAGCCAGTTGAGCGTCTCGGTGCGCGCTGGGCCGGACTTCGGCAGGAATGCGCCGAACTTCTCGGCGAGGTGCATCAGGATCGACGCGGATTCAAACACGCGCACGGGCTCAGGACCTGAGCGGTCCATCAGCGCGGGGATTTTCGAATTGGGATTGATGGCGACGAAATCCGAGCCGAACTGATCGCCGTTCTGGATGTTGATGAGCCACGCATCATATTCCGCGCCCTTGTGGCCGGCGGCGAGCAACTCCTCGAACATGATGGTGACCTTCACGCCATTCGGCGTGCCCAGCGAATAAAGCTGAAACGGATGCTTGCCCACCGGGAGCGTCTTGTCGTGCGTGGCGCCGGCGACAGGACGGTTGATGTTGGCGAAGCTTCCACCGCTCGCCTTGTCCCACACCCAGACCTTTGGCGGCACATATTCGTTGGCGTCGGTCATCCAAGTCTCCCGGAGATATCGTTCCGGCGAGATTACGCTCGCGCCCGCGCGCGCGGCAACCACATCAACGCAGCGCATTCTCCAGTTGCCGCCATGCCCTTTTGACCTCGGGGACATAGCGTTTCAGGTCGCGCTCCGCATCGAACGGCGCGCCCAATATCTGCGCGCGGGTGATCGCCAGCGTGGGTGACGTCCACACCGGCTTCATGTGCAGGCCCTTGGCCACGGTGCGCAGCTGTCTGGCGCATTTGTCGCCGCCATGCCCGCCATAGGTCACGATCATCAGCGGCTTTTTCGCCCATTCGTCATAGAGATGATCGAGCGCGTTCTTGAGGACGCCGGGATAGCCCCAATTATATTGCGGCGTAACGATCACAAACCCATCCGCCGCTTTGATCTTCTCGCTCCAGGCCCTGGTGTGGTTGGTCGCGTACTCGCCGGTGGCGGGGATTGCCGCCTCGTCGTCCATCGGCAGATGCCATTCCTTCAGGTCCACCACTTCGCAGGCCAGCGATTGCGGCCGGCGCGCCGCCGCCCATTCCACGATGGACGGGCAGCGCCGCCCATGGCGCACGCTGCCCATGATGATGAGGACGTTCTTTGTTGCAGGCATGATCTAGTTCCGTGTATGATACACGGGTTATATGGGTGGCCGGGAGGATTTGTAAAGGGTGCATCATACACACGATATCGACGCCCTCGCGGCGGCGTTCATGGATCTGCTCGGAATCCTCAACAGCCCCCGGCAGGACGATGTGCTGCTGGAGGCTGCGGGTGTTTCGCTGCCGCGCGCGCTGTTTCCGCTGCTGGTGCGCATCGGCGCATCCGGCGCGATCGGCGTGGGTTTGCTGGCGGAGCAGGTGGGCCGCGACCATTCCACCATCAGCCGCCAGGTCGCCGCGCTGGAAAAACTCGGCCTCGTGAAGCGCCGCGCCAATGCCGAGGATAGCCGCATCAACGAAGCGGCGATCACCGCGCGGGGCAACGAAACCGTCGCGCGCATCACCAAGGCGCGGCGCAAGCTCTTGGGCGCATTGCTGTCCGACTGGAGCGAGAAAGAGCGCCACGATCTGGCGCGCCTCAACCGCAAGCTCGCGGATGCGATGAAGGCGCGGCAGGCTTAGACGCTATCCAATCAATTCGCGGAAAAGCGGCGTCAGGATTTCACGCAATACCTCAGGTTTCGCATCGGCCAGCGCGGGCAAGGCCAGCATCTGCCGCATTGTCTGAAAACCGGCGACAATGGCGAGCGCGACAGCGGCGCGTTCCTGCCGGTGCGTCCCGCGCAGCACATCCGCCAGCAGCTTGAGATTACCGTTCGTGATCTGCTTGCGGCCGATCTTCGCCGCCTCTTTGCTATCGGCGGAGCGCAGCATGATCAGAAAGCCTTCCAGCGGCGTATCGTTCGCTTGCGTGATATCCACCAGCAGCGCCGCCATCCGATCCGCGAGATCGGACGCGGAGAGATTGTCCTGCGTGAGGATGGTGCGTGAGGAAGACGTTGCGATCTCCGCCACTTCCGCGAAGAGTTTTTCCTTCGATCCGAAATAGCGGTTGACCAGCATGGCGGTGACGCCCGCGCCCGCCGCGATCTCGCGCAGGCCTACGCTGTCATAGCCGTTCTGCGCGAAAGCCTTGCGCGCGGAGGCGAGGATCGCTGCCTTCGTCGCCGCCGCATCGCGTTTGCGCGGGGTTCCGGTCTTTTTCGGGGGTGTCTTTTTCGGTGCCGCCACTTGTATACACCCGTAGACTTTCTATCTGAGGCCAAGTATACAGTCGTATGATTGGCGGGCAACCCACCGTGAGGGGCAGGACATGGCAGACGAAACGGTGTTGGTGACGGGCGGATCGGGCTTTATCGCGGTCTATTGCATCATCCAGCTTCTGAACGAGGGCTACCGCGTCCGCACCACCGTACGCTCCGACGCCAAGGAAAAGCTGACGCGTGACATGCTGAACGCCGCTGGCGTCGAACCCGGCGACCGGCTCAGTTTCGCGCGCGCCGACCTGTCGTCCGACACGGGCTGGCGCGAAGCCGCCGCCGGTTGCCGCTTTGTCAGCCACGGCGCATCGCCCACGCCCAACACGATGACGGGCGCCGAAGAAAACTGGATCGCGCCGGCGCGCGACGGCATGTTGCGTGTGCTGCGCGCGGCGAAAGACGCGGGCGTGTCGCGCGTCGTCCTCACCTCGGCCTTCGGCACCATCTCTTATGGCCGCAAGCCGCTGGGCCGTCCGTTCAACGAAGACGATTGGACGGATACCACCGCGAACATCCCGCCCTATCAGAAATCCAAAACGCTGGCCGAAAAAGCGGCGTGGGAGTACGTCGCGAAGGACGGCAAGGGGCTTGAGCTTGCCACCGTGCATCCCGTCGCGGTGCTGGGCCCCGTGCTGGCCACGGACTTCTCGCACTCCATCACCATCATTCAGCGCATGATGAACGGGCTGCCGCGCATTCCCAAGGTGAACTCCGGCTTCGTGGATGTGCGCGATGTCGCCGATCTGCACCTGCGCGCGATGACGATGCCCGCCGCCAACGGCCAGCGCTTCCTCGCCATCAGCGGCCACAGCCATTGGTTCATCGAATTGGCGCGCATGTTGAAGAAGCGCTTGGGCAAACGCGCCCGCAAGGTGTCCACCCGCGAATTGCCGAACTGGATCGTGCGCCTCGCCGCGATCCGCGATTCCAACATGCGCATGATGGCGGCGCAGGTCGGCAAGGCGATGGATGCCACCGGCGCGAAAGCCGAGCGGATGCTGGGCTGGAACCCGCGCCCGGTGGAAGACTCGCTGGTGGATACGGCGGAAAGCCTGATCAAGTTCGGCGTGGTGAAGGTGTAGGCCGCGCGTCAGCGCCCCATTGTCAGCAGCGGCGTGAAGCAACCTAGAATAAGCCGCCCCGCATCAAAGGGCGGCGCGCCCGCCGCATCCATGCGCGGATCGTCATGCATCTTGTGTTCGGCCGCTTCGAACGTCTCTTTGTCCGACCAGATCTGCCAGGTGAGCACGATCTTCTCCCCCGGTTTCGCGGCGACGGCTTTGCGGAAATCGGTGTCCTTGCCGTCGGGAATGAAATCTTCCCACGCCT
>JBQCJO010000232.1:0-5797 GCA_051952735.1 Rhizomicrobium sp. | reverse complement strand
AGTTCTCCTGCTTGTCGAGATTGCGCGAGGTGCTTGTCCAGCGTTGATCTCTGCACGCAACGGAGAACACGCCGGCGCGTTGTGGCTTTTCCTTGTACTCGCGGAGAAGTTCTTTCTTGCGGGCGTTGCTCATCGTCCAGCCTTTCAGGCGATCACACCGGATTCAATCATTTGTCTCAAACTGTACTATACACGAACCGCCGACACAGTTCTGCGTTTTCCCGTCACTAGCTTTACCTCGAAGCGCGGGCACGCCCGCAAGTATTGGGAGACGGATATGAAGAAATTGATCATCGGCGCGTTTGCATTGTCCCTGATCGCAGCACCCGCCATGGCCGCGCCCGGACATGACAGCCACAACAACAATAACTGGAACAATCACAACAACGGCCACATGGACAACCATATGAGCAATCATATGAGTGACAACCACATGAAGCACCATGGCTGGAAGAAGGGTCAGAGGCTTTCGAGCCAGTGGCGGCACGGCCATGAGGTCGATTGGCGCGCGCATCACCTGCGCCAGCCGCCGCGCGGCTACCACTGGGTGCAGACCGATGGCGACTATGTGCTCGCCGCCGTCGCGACCGGCGTGATCCTGTCAACGATCTTCGCCAACCAGTAAACAGTTGCTGGAATGAAGAACGGCGCTCGCGGATCGCGGGCGCCGTTTTCTTTGTCAGAAGCCGACACCCGCGATTTTTGCGGAAACATCCCATAGCCGCTTTGCATCGGCATCGTTTTGCGCGGCACGGGAGGGCGTTGCGATCTTCTTCTTGTCGTAATAGCCGCCGGTCTTCCCGGCGACATCATCGGACGATGCGAGATAGATGATGGTCTCGGCGCCCTGCTCCGGCGTCAGCGCGAAATTCTTGCCGAGCTTGATGATCCACGACATCAACCCGCCGCTCTCGTCGCCGAACCGCGTGCCGACAAAGCCCGGATGCAGGCAATTCGCGGTGACACCCGTTCCCGCCAGACGCCGCGCCAATTCGCGGGTGAAGAGGATGTTCATCAGCTTGGAGCGGCCATAGACCGCGAAGGGCGAATAACTTTTCTCCGACTGCAGATCGTCGAAGTTCAGCTTGTTGCCGGCATGCGCGCCCGATGCGGTGGAGACGATGCGCGCACCCGGCGTCGCCTTCAGCCGGTCGAGCAGGATGTTGGTGACGGTGAAATAGGACATGTGGTTCAGGGCGAAGGTCTTCTCCAGGCCGTCTTCCGTCACCTGCCGCGAACCGAACATCGCACCCGCGTTGTTGATGAGCACGTCGATCTGCGGCTCGCTGTCCGCGATTTCCTTCGCCACGCGCTTCTGCTCAGAGAGCTTGGTGAGATCGGCGTAATGAACCGTGTGGTCGGATTGGCCGGCGATGGCGCGGAAATGCTTACGCGCCGCTTCGCCGCGTTCACGGTCGCGCGCGACGAAAACGATGCGCGCGCCTTTTTGCGCCAGCCGGTCGGCGGCGACTTCACCGATCCCCGACGTGGCTCCGGTGACGACGACAACCTTGTCTTTCATCGCGAAGTCCATCGTTCGGGTCTCGGCCTACAATATCCTATCCAACCAGTTCCATGTCGGAGAAGAAGAAGCGGATCTCGTGCGCGGCGGTTTCCGGCGCGTCGGAGCCGTGCACCGAATGGGCTTCGATCGACTCCGCGAAATCCTTGCGGATGGTGCCGGCGGCGGCCTTCGACGGATCGGTCGCGCCCATCACTTCGCGGTTCTTCGCGATGGCGTTGTCGCCTTCCAGAACCTGCACGACAACCGGACCGGACGTCATGAATTCGCAGAGGCTTTTGAAGAACGGACGCGCCTTGTGCACGTTGTAAAACGCTTCGGCCTGCGCCGTGGAAAGCTGGATGCGCTTGGAGGCGATGACGCGAAGGCCCGCCTTCTCGAAACGGTCGACGATGGCGCCGGTGTGGTTACGCTTGGTGGCGTCCGGCTTGATGATGGACAGGGTGCGCTCAACGGCCATTTCTTTGCTCCAAATGGGGAATTTGCGGGCCTTATAAAAGCGCCCCGGCGGAAGGGCAAGCGGCGCCCAAAACCTGTTAGATATACGCCGTTTAAGAGGAGGATCGCATGGTTCGCGTTGCCGTCGTACAGGCCGGATCGGTTCTGTTCGATACCGATGCCACATTGGCAAAGATGGAGCGGCTCGCAAGCGACGCCGCCGGCCAGGGCGCGGAGCTTGTGCTGTTCCCCGAAGCCTTCGTCGGCGGATATCCCAAGGGCATCGATTTTGGCGCCCGCATGGGATCGCGCAGCGAAGGCGGGCGCGATCAATTCCGGCGCTATTACGATTCCGCCATTGCGCTGGACGGCCCGGAAGCTGCGCGCATAGCCGCGCTGGCTGCGAAACTGAAAATCCATCTGGTGACAGGCGCGATCGAACGCGCCGGCGGAACGCTCTATTGCGTGGTGCTGCACTACAACCCCAGCGGCGAACTCATCGGATACCGCCGCAAGCTGATGCCGACCGCGATGGAGCGCCTCGTCTGGGGCATGGGCGATGGCTCGACTTTGTCGGTGACGGAGACGCCGCTCGGCCGCGTGGGCGCGGTGATCTGCTGGGAGAATTATATGCCGATGCTGCGCATGACGATGTATGCGCAGGACGTGCAGATCTATTGCGCGCCGACGGTGGACGATCGCGATGGCTGGCAGGCCACCATGCGCCACATCGCGCTGGAAGGCCGCTGCTATGTGCTGTCGGCGGTACAGTATTTCACGCGCGCGGATGCGCCCGCGGAATACGCGCCGATCCAGGGCAACGCGCCGGACACGGTTCTCATCCGCGGCGGTTCCGCGATCTATGGACCGCTGGGCGAAGAGATCGCCGCGCCCGTCTATGGCCGCGAGGCCATCTCACCGCCGATATCGATCTGGGGAAACTGGCGCGCGCGAAATACGATCTCGACGTGGTGGGACATTATGCGCGGCCGGACATCTTCACCCTGAATGTCGACCGCCGCCAGAAGCTCGCGGCGAACATGATCTGGGACGATACGGCGAGCGAATAAGCGCGCTTCCGTTTGACCGTCGGGCGCTGTATGCACCCGCCACCATGCTGGTTATCGACGACATCACCGTCCGCATCGCGGGCCGGGAAATCCTTGAGGGCGCGAGCGCTTCGCTGCCCGCGGGACGGCGCGTGGGGCTGGTCGGCCGCAACGGCGCAGGCAAATCCACCCTGCTGAAGGTCATTCTGGATCAACTGCATCCCGATCTGGGCGAAGTCACGAAGCCGTCCGGCTGGCGCATCGGCAGCGTGGCGCAGGAAGCGCCATCGTCCAATGTCAGCCTGCTCGATACCGTGCTCGCCGCGGACAAGGAACGCATCGAACTTCTGGCGCGGTCGGAAACCGAAACCGACGGGCATGCGCTGGGCGATATCCACGCGCGGCTGGATGCGATCGACGCCTATTCCGCGCCGGCGCGCGCGGCCTCCATTCTCGCGGGCCTCGGCTTCAACGCCGAGGAACAGTTGCGTCCCTGCTCGGAATTCTCCGGCGGCTGGCGCATGCGCGTTGCGCTGGCGGCGATTCTGTTCTCCGCGCCCGATCTTCTGCTGCTGGACGAGCCGACGAACTATCTCGATCTGGAAGGCGTGTTGTGGCTGGAGGATTACCTCAAGCGCTATCGCGGCACCGTGCTGATCGTCAGCCATGACCGCGACCTCTTGAACAGCGTTGCCGAATTCATCCTGCATCTCGAATACAAGAAACTGACGCTCTACACCGGCGACTACGACACCTTCGTCACCACGCGCGCGATGCGCCGCTCGAACGACCTCGCCTTCGCGAAGAAACAGGATGCGGCGCGGGCGCACATGCAGGCCTTCGTGGATCGCTTCAAAGCCAAGGCCTCGAAAGCCCGGCAGGCGCAAAGCCGCATGAAGATGCTGGAGCGGTTGCAGAAGGTGGAAGTGCCACCGGATGAATATATCGCGCCGATCAAGCTGCCCTCACCGGAGAATGTCAGCCCGCCGCTGGTGACGATGGAGAAAGTCGCCGTCGGCTATGATGGCCGCGCGGTGCTGAACAACATCTCGCTGCGCTTCGATCCAGACGATCGCATCGCGTTGCTGGGCAAGAACGGCAACGGCAAGTCCACGCTCGCCAAGCTGATCGCGGGCCGCCTCGACAGCATGGGCGGCGAAGCGATTTTCTCGCGCAAGCTGACGGTCGGCTATTTCGCGCAGCACCAGCTCGATGAAATGGATGCCAGCATCACCGCGGTGCAAACGCTGGCGCGCTATCGCCCGAAGATGACGGAAACGGAGTTGCGGACGCGATTGGGCTCCATGGGCCTTGTCGGCGACAAGGCAACGACTGTTGTGAGCAAACTCTCCGGCGGCGAACGCGCGCGGTTGATGCTGACGCTGGCCACGCTGGACCGCCCCAACCTGCTCATCCTCGACGAACCGACGAACCATCTGGATATCGACGCGCGCGAAGAGCTGCTCATCGCGCTCAATGATTTCGAAGGCGCCGTCATCCTCGTCAGCCATGACCGCCGCCTGATCGAAGCGACGATGGATCGCCTCTTCCTCGTGGCTGATGGCGGGGTGCATCCTTTTGACGGCGATCTCGATGATTATCGGCGCTTTCTTTTGACCGGCAAGAATGCGCCGGCGCGGCGCGAAGAAGCGCCCGCCCCGAAAGTTTCCAAGGAAGACGCGCGCAAAGCGGAGGCAGAGAAGCGCCGCCTGCTGAAGCCGCTGAAGGAGAAGGTCGAGCTCGCCGAGGGCCAGATCGCGGAACTGAACAAGGAAATCGCCAAATACGACAAGACGCTTTCCGACCCCCTGCTCTTCACCAACGACCGCGCCAAGGCGACCGCGGTTTCGAAGAAACGCGCCGAAGCGCAGCGCAAACTGGATGCTGCCGAAGCGCGCTGGGTCGCGGTGAATGAAGAGTACGAGTCGGCGATGGCCGAGGCATGAATATGGTCGATCTTTCCCGCTTCGCCCGCGTTCCGCTTCTGGACGGCCCCACGCCGATTCAGGAACTGAAGCGCCTGAACGCCGAACTCGGCGGCGTGCGCATCTTCGTGAAGCGCGACGACTTCACGGCCATCGGCGGCGGCGGCAACAAGCTGCGCAAGCTGGAATTCCTGCTCGGCGAAGCGAAAGCGCAAGGCGCCGATACCGTGATCACCGTCGGCGCGAGGCAATCGAACCATGCGCGGCTGACGGCGGCGGCTTCCGCCCATGCCGGGTTCAAGTGCGAGCTTGTGCTGCTGCGCACGGTGCCGCGGGACGATGCGGACTATGTGAACAACGGCAATATCCTGCTGGACGATTTGTTCGGCGCGACGGTGCATGACTTGCCGAAGGACAGCGATGTCGGTGCGCTGGTGGCGCAGCGTTTCGAAGCGCTGGCGAAGGAAGGCCGAAAAGCCTATTTCGCGCCGGTCGGCGGATCGAGCGCGGCGGGATGTCTGGGCTATGTCTCCTGCGCGCTGGAGATCGAAGCGCAGTCCGAACGCATGGGATTGAAGTTCGCGAACGCGATCACGGCGAACGGCAGCAGCGGCACACATGCCGGACTGGCGGCGGGATTCGCGGCGAGCGGACGTGGGGCGAGGTTCTCGAAATCCTATGCGGTCTACTATGACGGCGCGAAGACGCGCGGCATCACGCTGAACATCGCGCGCGATACGCTGAAGCATCTGGGATCGGACGTTGCGCTGACCGAGAGCGATATCGTCGTGGACGGGGATCATCGCGGCGAAGGCTATGGCATTCCCACCGATGGCATGCGGGCGGCGGTGCGATTGATGGCG
>JBQCJO010000231.1:0-5996 GCA_051952735.1 Rhizomicrobium sp. | reverse complement strand
ATTTCTGGCGGTATAGAGCGACGGCCAGGAAAAGTGAGAGCCTGCGAAGCAGGCGAGCGGTTTTCCGTTGGCCGCGCGACCAAAAAAATTCTAGCGGCCTTCGACGATGGCCAGCGCCACCTCTTCGGCCAGCTTGATGCCGTCCACGCCCGCCGAAAGAATGCCGCCGGCAAAGCCAGCGCCTTCGCCCGCCGGAAACAACCCGCGCGTGTTCAGGCTCTGGAAATCGTCGCCGCGCTGGATGCGGATCGGTGACGAGGTGCGTGTTTCGACGCCGGTCAGCACCGCATCGTCCATGTCGAAGCCCTTGATCTGCTTTCCGAACGCAGGCAGCGCCTCGCGGATAGCGACGATGGCGAAATCCGGCAGGCATGACGCAAGATCGGTCGGCGTGACGCCGGGGCGATAGGACGGAACGACTTCGCCCAAATCGGTGGACGATTTGCCGGCGAGGAAGTCGCCGACTTTCTGCGCCGGTGCCTTGTAGCTTTCGCCGCCAGCTACGAACGCGCGTTCTTCCCACTGACGCTGAAAATCGATTCCAGCGAGCGGGCTGCCGGGATAATCGGCGGGCGTGATGCCGACGACGATGCCGGCATTGGCGTTGCGCTCGTTGCGCGAATACTGGCTCATGCCGTTGGTGACGACGCGGCCCGGCTCCGACGTTGCGGCCACCACCGTCCCGCCCGGGCACATGCAGAAGCTGTAGACGTCGCGGCCGTTGGACGCGTGATGCACCAGCTTGTAATCGGCCGCGCCCAGGTCTTTGTTGCTCGCGCCGAAGCGCGCGCGGTCGATGAGCGATTGCGGATGCTCGATGCGAAAGCCGATGGAGAACGGCTTGGCTTCGATGGCGACCCCGCGCTCCAGCAGCATGGCGAATGTATCGCGCGCGCTGTGTCCGACGGCGAGAACGACATGCTTGGCCGCGATGCGCTCGCCGTTGGAGAGAATGACTCCGCACACATGCCGCGTGCCGTCGCTGGCCGTTTCGATGTCGAGATCATCCACGCGATGCTGGAAACGATATTCGCCGCCGAGGCTTTCGATCGTGCCGCGCAGGCTCTCCACCATCTTCACAAGACGGAAGGTGCCGATATGCGGCTTGGCGGCGGTGAGGATTTCTTCCGGCGCCCCGGCCTTCACGAACTCGGTGAGAACCTTGCGGCCGAGAAAGCGCGGGTCCTTGATCTGCGAATAGAGCTTGCCGTCGGAGAATGTGCCCGCGCCGCCTTCGCCGAACTGCACATTGGATTCCGGATTCAGCACCGAGCGCCGCCACAACCCCCATGTGTCCTGCGTGCGTTCGCGCACCACCTTGCCGCGATCCAGGATGATGGGGCGAAAACCCATCTGCGCGAGGATCAGTCCCGCGAACAATCCGCACGGCCCCGCGCCGATCACCAGCGGACGTTCCTGCAATCCTTCCGGCGCATGCGCGACGAATTTGTATTCGGTGTCGGGGGCAGAGCGGACGCGCTTGTCGTCTTTCAATTTCGCCAGAACCGCCGCTTCGTCGCGCACCGCGACATCGAGCGTGTAGATCAGCGTGATCGCGGGTTTCTTGCGCGCGTCGTGTCCGCAGCGGATGACGGTATGGCTCAGGATGTCGGTCTGCGGAACGCGCAAAGCCTTGGCAATCGCGGCGTTCAACGCCTGCGGCGCATGGCCCAGCGGCAGCTTGATTTCCGTCAGTCGGAGCATGGCCGGGGTATAGGACGTCACCCGGCACAAAAAAAGAGCCGGCGCGAAGCCGGCTCTTTCAACGCTCATTTCAAACAGTTCAGTTCATGCGCTCGATGATGATTGCGGGCGCCATGCCGCCGGCGGCGCACATCGTCACCAGGCCGCGCTTCAGGTCGCGGCGTTCCAGTTCGTCGAGGATCGTGCCGATCAGGATGGAGCCCGTCGCGCCGATGGGATGGCCCAGCGCCATCGCGCCGCCGTTCACGTTCACCTTCTCGCGGTCCAGCTTCAGGTCGCGGATGAACTTCTCGGCGACGACCGAGAACGCTTCGTTGATCTCGAAGAGGTCGATGTCGCTGAGCTTCAGCCCCGCCTTCTCCAGAACCTTGCGCGCGGCCGGCACCGGTGCGTTCAGCATCAGCGTCGGGCTGTCGCCCATATTCGCCATCGCGACCACGCGCGCGCGGGGCTTCATGCCGTTCTTTTTTGCATAGGCGGGCGAGGCCAGCAGCACCGCCGCCGCACCGTCCACCACGCCGGACGAATTGCCCGCGTGATGCACATGATTGAACTTCAGATCCGGATAGACCTGACGGATCAATCCGCCATAGGTCGTGCCTTTTTCATCGAGCGGAATGTCCGCCATCTGCGCGAAGCTCGCCTTCAGGCCGGAGAGGCCTTCCATCGTCGTCTGCGGACGCGGGAATTCTTCCTTGTCGAGTGCGAGCGTGCCGTCTTCGCGATAGACCGGCACAAGGCTTTTGTTGAAGTGCCCGCCCTTGATCGCCGCATCGGCGCGCTGCTGGCTCACCAGCGCGAGTTCATCGACGGCTTGGCGCGAAATGCCTTCGAGCGTCGCGATAGCATCGGCGCAAACGCCCTGATGGCTCTGCGGATGGCGCGCGCGCAAGCGAAGATTGCCGGCGTCCATGAACGGCGGCGACTTCGGGTCGGCGGAGGAGGCGGTGTAGCTCATCATCTCCGTGCCGCCCGCGATGACGAGATCTTCCATGCCCGACATGATGTTCGCCGCGGCGATGTTCACGCTCGTGATGCCCGAGCCGCAGAAGCGATCCAGCGTCATGCCGCTCGCCTTGGTGTCGTAGCCGGCATCGAGCGCGGCCATGCGGCCCATGTCGCCACCCTGCTTGCCGCGTTGGGACGAGGTGCCCCAGATGATGTCGTCGACTTCGGCGGTCTTCAGATTGTTGCGCTTGGCGATGGCGGCCAGCACGGTTGCGGCCAGATGCTGCGGATGGAAATCGGCGAGCGCGCCTTTTCCGACTTTGCCGATGCCGCGCGGCGTGCGGGCGGCGTCGATAATCCAGGCTTCGGCCATGACAAACTCCATTGGTTATCTGGCGATTTTTCTAGCGCAGGCAGACGCGCACGCAAGCGCAATTGCGCCCGTGTTTCAGCCTTCCGCAGCGTTTCCGGGCCGTTTACGCGAAGCTTTCCGTCATCGCCGAATAGACCAAGGTGCGCAGGTCGCGGCGCAGGGTGAGGCGCGCGTCCGTGCCCATCACCTGCGTCATGAACACCACTGCCAGATCTTCCTTCGGATCGATCCAGAACGCGGTCGATGCCGCGCCGCCCCAGAAGAACTCCCCCGGTGTTCCCGGAATCAACGTCTTCGCGGGATCGACCGTCACGCCGCAACCGATGGAAAAGCCGATGCCGTTGTAACCGGCTTCGCTGAAGCCCGGCGCGACCGACATGTCCGACAGCAGCTTGTTGTCCGGCAAAAGATTGGCGCTGAACATCGCCACCGTCTTCGGCGACAGGATCTGCACGCCGTCCAGCGTGCCGCCGCCCAGCATCATGCGGCAGAAGCGCATGTAGTCGTGCGCGGTGGAGACAAGGCCGCCGCCGCCCGATTCCAGCTTCGGCGGCTCGGCATAGGTGGATTTGCCGGCATCGTCCTGAAGCTGCAGCCCGCCGCCCTTCTTGGGCATGTAGCAGGAGCAGAAGCGGTCCATCTTGCCGGCGGGCACGGAGAACGACGTGTCTTTCATGCCCAGCGGTTCGAACAACCGCGTGCGCAGGAACTCGCCGAACGTCATGCCGGAAAGTTTCTGCACGAGGTAACCCATCACATCGATGGACACCGAGTAGTTCCAGTAATCGCCCGGTGAGAAATCCAGCGGCGTCTCCGCAAGCTGATTGATGAAGGCTTCAAGACCACCGGGTGTCTGGAAGTCGCCGATCTTGTTGCGGCGGTAGCTCGCGTCCACTTCGGTGCGCGTCATGAAGCCGTAAGAGAGGCCCGAGGTGTGGGTGACAAGATCCACAACCTTCATGCGCCGTTTCGGCGGCACGGTGATGTATTGGCCGGATGTGTTCTCGACGAGGCTCGGCATGCCGCTCTGATACACGCGCAGGTTCTTGAACTGCGAGATATGAACGTGAACGTCGTCCTCCAGCGCGAGCTTGCCTTCTTCCGCCAGCATCATGAGCGCGACGGCGGTGATCGGCTTGGTCATGGAATAGATGCGGAAGATCGCGTCCTCGCGCATCTTCTTGTCGCGCGCCAGGTCCATGGAACCGCTCATGCCGCTATGAACGAGCTCGCCCTTGCGCCACACCTGTGTGAGGATTCCGGGAAAAAATCCGCCCTCGACGTATTTCTTCGTCAATACGGCGTCGACCTTTCCCAGCCGTTCCGTTGAAAATCCCGCGCGTTCCCTGGCCATTTTTCCTCTCCCGGATGTTCTGCCGCCAAGCCTAGCCCAAGCCCGCGCTTTGAAAAGCCCGATTGTTTCGGGGAAAGCCGAAGGGTGGCGGTAACTTTCATCACATCCGCGCGCAATTCTTCCATTTACGGCGCGAATTGCTGTAAGCAGACGCGGGCTTTTGTTGTGTCGAAGGGCGTACGCTTTGTCGAAGACTGAATCCGGCGCGCCGCTGGCCGCCGCGGACTGGATCCGCATCCTCAGCAACTATCGCGATCCCAGCGCTGCACGCAGTACGTTTGAACTGATCGTTACCGCTGTGCCGTTCATGGCGTTGTGGCTGGTGATCTGGGCGGCATGGGAATTCGGCTATGGCTGGCTGTCACTCATCCTCGCGGTACCTGCCGCCGCGTTCCTCGTGCGCCTCTTTCTGATTCAGCATGATTGCGGGCATGGCGCCTTCTTCAAGCACCGCGCGCTGAACGACTGGACCGGCCGCGCCATCGGCGTGCTCACACTGACTCCTTATGACGCGTGGAAGCGCGCGCATAATATTCATCACGGCACGTCGGGCAATCTCGACAAGCGCGGCATCGGCGATCTCGATACGCTGACGGTCGCCGAATATCGCGCGCTGCCGTTCTGGGGCCGCATGCGCTACCGGCTCTATCGCAATCCGCTGGTGCTGTTCGGTCTCGGTCCGATCTACATGTTCATCCTGCGCCACCGCCTGCCGCTGGGCGAAACCATCAAGCATTGGCGCGCCTGGATCAGCCCGATGGCCACCAACGCGGCAGCGGCTGCGCTGATCGTCGGCATGATGTGGCTGGTCGGCTGGAAGACGTTTCTGCTCATTCAGGTGCCGATCACGTTGATCGCCGGCGTCATCGGCGTGTGGCTGTTCTTCATCCAGCACCAGTTCGAAGGCACCTTCTGGGCCGAAGGCGAAGCCTGGAACGTGCACGACGCCGCGCTGCGCGGCTCTTCCTACTATGCGCTGCCCAGCCCGCTGGCCTGGCTGACCGCCCATATCGGCATCCACCACGTCCATCACCTTTATGCGCGCATCCCGTTCTACCGGCTGCCGCAGGTGCTGCGCGATCAGGCGCCGCTGGCCTCGGCCTCGCGCGTGACCTTGTGGCAAAGTCTGAGCTGCGCCCGGCTGGCTCTGTGGGACGACGCCCAGAAAAAGCTTCTGTCATTCCGCGAGGCGCGGAAGCTTCCGCACTAAGCCCAAAGCGGCGTTCCGTCTCTTGCAAGCATAGCGGCCCTATCTGCTAGGGTTCCTTCAACCGCTATCGCCACAAGAAAACACCGGAAACGCCCATGTCCACGAACCCCAATTTCACGCCGCCGCCCGGCTGGCCGGCCATGTCTATTGCCGAGGCGCACGCCAAGCTGACAGCGCCCGGCATGCCGTTCGAGATGGAAACGGTGATGATCCGCGGCATTCCCACCCGCGCGTGGAAGAACCTGCCGCCCACCCTGCGCGAATTGCTGCAGGCCGCCCGCGCCGCGCACGGGCACAAGGAATTCCTCGTCTACGAGAACGACCGCGCGACCTATGAGAGTTTCTATCGCGCCGCCGTCGCCGTCGCGAACGAACTCATCAAGCAGGGCGTGAAGAAGGGTGATCGC
>JBQCJO010000230.1:0-2167 GCA_051952735.1 Rhizomicrobium sp. | reverse complement strand
GTGGCGAGTTCGTTCAGCGCGCCGCGGCGGACTTCCTCGTGCAGCTTCGTCAGCTCGCGCGCGACCGCGGCGGGACGGTTGCCGAAGATCTCCGCCATGTCGTTCAGCGTCGCGCCGAGGCGCTGCGCGGATTCGAAGAAGATCAATGTCGCGCGCGTTTCGCGCAGTTCCTCCAGCGCGCTTCGCCGCTCGCCCTGCTTGTTCGAAAGAAAACCTGCGAAGAAAAAACGGTCCGTCGGAAGGCCGGCGAGCATCAGACCGGTGAGCGGCGCGGATGCGCCGGGGAGCGCGTGCACGGGCAGTCCTTCCGCCAGAACTTCGCGCACCAGTTTGAACCCCGGATCGGAGACGAGCGGTGTTCCCGCATCGCTGACAAGCACGATGCGCGCGCCGCCGCGCAGTTTCGCCAGCAGACGCGGGCGTTCGCGCGCCGCGTTGTGGTCGTTATAGGCGGTCAGCGGTTTGGAGATGCCATAGACCGACAACAGCTTGGAGGTGACGCGCGTGTCTTCCGCCGCGATGAGATCGCAACCCGCCAGCGCATCGCGCGCGCGCACGGTGATATCGCGCGCATTGCCGATGGGCGTGGCGGTCACATACAAACCGGGCGCCAAATCGGATCTTGGCCCATCTTCGTTTTGCGATTTTCGGGTGTCCGGAATAGGCTGTTCTCCAGTATCAGCGCCGGTCCTATTCGAGAGAGTCATGAACCTGCTTCGCCCAATTTGCGCCATTGCCGCGGCAGTTGCGATAGCCGCACTCGCCGGATGCCAGACCGCGCCGCAAGCACCCAAGCCCGCAGCACCCGCGCCGGTGGCCGAGCAGCCGCCGGGCCCGCCGGCCACCCATCCTATGCTGTCGGAGGAACCGGGTTTCCTGCGCCTGCCGAACACGGCGGCCGGCAAGAATCCGGTGCGCGTGGGGTTGCTGCTGCCCTTCTCCAACGGATCGAGCCAGACGCGCTATCTCGCCACGGCGATGATGAAAGCGGCGCAGCTTGCGCTGTTCGATGCGAACAATCCGGATCTGATGCTGATCTCCGCAGACGAAGGCTCGACGCCGGAGAGCGCCGCCAACGGCGTGCGTTCGCTTCTGTCGCAAGGCGCGGAAGTGATCGTGGGTCCGCTTTTCTCCGCATCCGTCAGCGCGGTGGCGCCCATCGCGCATGATCGCGCGGTGCCGGTGATCGCTTTCTCCACCGATGTGAAGACGGCGGGCAACGGCGTCTATCTGCTCAGCTTCCAGCCCGAGAACGAAGTGCGCCGCACGGTGAGTTATGCGATCCAGACCGGGCACAAGAATTTCGCGGCGCTGGTGCCGGCCACCGCTTACGGCAATCACATCGCCGACGCGGTGAAGGCCGATGTCGCGGCGATGGGCGGACAGGTGACCGATATCGAACGCCTCGGCGCTACCGATCAGGCGACGGCGCTGCACAACATCGCCGCGTCCAATCCCGATGTGCTGATCGTGGCGGCGGGCGGCAACACGCTGCGCGAACTGGCGCCGGCGCTGGCCGAAAGCGGAATCGACCGCGGCAAGATCAAGCTGATGGGCACCGGCTTGTGGGACGATCCTTCGATCCAGAGAGAAACCGCGCTCGAGGGCGGATGGTTCGCCGCCCCAGCGCCCGACGCCGATGTCAGCTTCAACACGAAATACAAAGCCGCCTACGGCGCATCGCCGCCGCAACTGGCGAGCCTTGCCTACGATGCGGTGTCGCTGGTGGCGTTGCTGTCGCAGGGAACGCCGTATCACCGCTTCACCAATTCCGCGCTGACCGATCCGAACGGCTTCGCCGGTGTGGAAGGCATTCTGCGCTTCGATCCGGATGGCACGTCCGAACGCGGGCTGGCGATCCTGGCGGTGGAGCCGGATGGATTCCGCGTGGTCGATCCATCCCCACGCACCTTCGAGAAACCTGCGGCACCGCCGCCGGAGAAAACGACGAGCAGCCTTACGCCGCGATCTCCGCAATCAGGCGGTTGAGGACGAGACGCCCCTGCGGCGTCGCGATCAGGCGGCCGTTTTCGGTTTTAAGGAATCCCTGTTCGGATAGCTCCGCGACGCGCGCCATGTCCGGTGTCGCATTCCAGCGCGCATTGTAAGCGGCCTGATCGAGTCCCTCCGCGAGACGCAGATTCATGAGCAGATGCTCGCGCGCGGC
>JBQCJO010000229.1:0-4345 GCA_051952735.1 Rhizomicrobium sp. | reverse complement strand
TGATCGAAAGCATTCCGGCCGGCGAAGACGTGTCGATTTATTGGCATGGCGATTGGCACGACCTCTGCCGCGGCCCGCATTTCGCGACCACCGCGCAGATTCCGGACGCGTTCAAGCTGACCAAGATCGCCGGCGCCTATTGGCGCGGCGACGCCAAGAACGCGCAACTCCAACGCATCTACGGCACCGCATGGCGCGACCAGAAGGAGCTCGATGCCTACCTGCTCAAGATCGAAGAGCAGGAGAAGCGCGATCACCGCAAGATCGGCCGCGAACTGGAGATGTTCACCTTTTCGCCGGACATCGGCGCGGGCCTGCCGCTGTGGATGCCGAACGGCATGGTGATCCGTCAGGAACTGGAATTCCTGGCGATCCAGGAGGAACGCAAGGAAGGCTATCGCCGCGTCGCCACTCCGCACATCACGAAGGAAAACCTGTTCTACCGGTCGCGGCACCTGCCTTACTACAAGGAAGACATGTACTCGCCGCTCGATATCGACGGCGAGAACTACTACCTGCGCCCGATGAATTGCCCGTTCCATCACACCATCTATGGCGCGACACGGCATTCCTATCGTGAACTGCCGCTGCGCATTACCGAATACGGGCAGGATTATCGCTACGAAGCTTCGGGCGGGCTCTCCGGCCTGATGCGCGTGCGCGGCTTCTGCATGAACGATGCACACATCTATTGCCGCTACGATCAGGCGAAGGATGAGTTCATCCGCGTGCTGCATCTTCATGCCCGCTACTACAAGCTGATGGGCATCAAAGACTACTACATGCGCTTCTCGCTGCCCGATCTGGAAAAGCTGGAAAAGTATGTCGACCAGCCGGACAAATGGATCGCCGCGATGAACATCATCGAAGAAGCCATGATTGAATCCGGCTATCCCTATGTGAAAGCGAAGGGTGAGGCCGCGTTCTACGGACCCAAGGTCGACTTCATGATCAAGTCGGTGATCGGCACAGAATATGCGATCTCGACCAACCAGTTAGACTTCCTGGCGACCGAAACCTTCGACCTCAAATACATCGGCGAAGACGGTGCGGAGCATCCGCTCTACGTCATCCATCGCGCGCCACTCGGCACGCATGAACGCTTCACCGCGTTCCTGATCGAGCATTATGCGGGCGCATTCCCGATCTGGCTTGCGCCGATTCAGGCACGCGTCATTCCGATCTCGGATAAGGTCGGCGACTATGCACAGAAGGTCGTCGATCAGCTGTTCCAGACCCCGGTCGTGAACGGCACCGCAGGGCTGCGCGTGGACATCGATACCTCTTCCGAACGCATGCAGAAGAAGATCCGCGACGCCCAGTTGCAGAAAATCCCTTACATGCTCGTGGTCGGTGAGCGCGAAGCGGCGGAAGGCAAGGTTGCGGTACGGCTGCGCTCGGGCAAGGACCTGGGGGCTATGTCGCTGGAATCCTTCATTTCCCGCATCAAGGGTGAGGCGGAATCCCGCGTGGATGTGGCCGAATAACCCTTGCGAAACGGGCCGCGCTACCTATTCTCTTGCCGACTCCGGTGGAATTCCGCCGGAACGGCAAGCACCAGCTTGGGTTAAACCTACGCCGGTCCGCCATCACGAAAGGCAAATCCGCTGCGCCCATGACCGAAACACGTTTCGCGAGGCCCGGTGGAGACCTTGCGAAGCGTGATTGCGCACGGCTTACAACAGGAGAGAGTCATAGTCGCCAGACGTTTTAATGCCCCGCAGGAACGGTCCGCTTCCAAAGACGGCCCGCGCGTCAACGAGGACATCCATGCCCGCACCATCCTTCTGATCGGTGACGAGGGCGAGAAATTCGGAGAGATCGGTATCGACGAAGCCCGCGCTATCGCGGAAGAGCGAGGATACGATCTCGTAGAGGTTTCGCCGGAAGCGAAGCCGCCCGTGGTCAAGCTGATGGACTACGGAAAATTCAAATACGAGCAGCAGAAGAAAGCCGCTGAAGCCCGCAAGAAGCAGAAGGTCATCGAGATCAAGGAGATCAAGATGCGCCCGACCATCGACGACCACGATTATGAGACGAAGATGAAGGCGATGCAGCGCTTCTTCGGCGAAGGCGACAAGGTGAAGGTCACCCTGCGCTTCCGCGGCCGCGAGATGGCGCACCAGCACCTCGGCATGGAATTGCTCAACCGCATCACCAAGGATACCGAGACCTACGCGAAGATGGAGCAGTATCCCAAGATGGAAGGCCGTCAGATGATGATGGTCCTCGCGCCGCGCTAATTCCGTTACCGCGCACAAACAAAAACGGCCCTCTTCGCGAGGGCCGTTTTATTTTGAGGTTGGTGCCTGTCAGAGGCTCGCGGCGCTCGAAGCCGTGCGGACCGCCATGCCGCCCAGATCCTGGAATGGACCCAGCGGCGAAACCTTGTCGTGATAGTCCTGGATGTTCGGGCGCCCCGACATCACCTTGTAGGCGACGCGGCCATCCTGAATGAGAAGCACGACTTCCGCAGTCCAACCGTAATTCACGGTCGTGCGCTCGAAGCCCAAAACGTCCAGGAACCAGTTGCCCGTGCGCTCCTGATGCAGGCGCTCGGGACGGAACACCAGCGCGGTGCAATGATCGCGCGCATCGATGCAGGATCGCACGGCCGGATCCAGATTGTCGTATCGGATGGAGTCACGCGGCATGAAACGCTCGATGATGCCCAGATAGGAAAGCATCTCGACGTTCGGTGTCGTCGAAGCATCGAAGCCGATGTCGTGCAGATCGGAGATGCGCGTCACACCCGGCGTGATGTGGTCGTAAGCGAGCGAGACCTGTTTGTAGGACCGGAATTTCGTGTTCTGGATGTCTGTCTGATAGGGCAGCAAGCCAAGGCCGCCGCAGCCTACGAGAACCAATGTCACTGCAAGACTGGCGACAATGCGCGCGTACCGGCGCGTGTCGCCACGGTTTGCCCCACCCATAAAACCCCCAACGCCCCAAAACGCTTATTATTTCCTTGGATGCTAGCCAAAATGGCACAGGTTGGAAAGCGTGGATGCAAATATGGTAACCGCGCTTAGGGTTGCGGGAAGCGGGTGCAGCAATCGGCGATAGTTTCCGGATCTGCGTTTCCACCGGAAAGCACCACCCCAACCACCTCACCTTTATTGTGATGCTTGGATGACAAAAGCGCCGCCAATCCAGCAGCGCCGCCGGGTTCGACCACGATTTTCAGCACACGGATGGCGTAGCTGACGGCCCGCGCGAGTTCATCGTCAGACACAGCGACCCCGCCCGTCAGATATTGTTTTGCGACTGCGAACGGCACCTCCCCCGGTGCCGGGGATTGAAGTGCGTCAGCCATTGACGGTTTGTCAGCGGGCGCGGCCGTCCGCGCGCCGGCGGCGAGTGAGAGCGCCATCCCTTCATAAGATACCGGCTCGACGGAAATCACTTTCGTCGTGGGACTGTCGTGCCCAAAAGCTAGCGCCGTTCCCGATGCCAGCCCGCCGCCGCTTGCCGGCACAAAAACACGGCCAAGCTGCGCACCGGAGGCCTGCGCTTGCGCGGCCATTTCCCGCCCGGCTGTGCCCTGCCCTGCCACGATGAACGGATCGTCGAACGGCTTGATGAGTGTCGCTCCTGTCTCTTCCTGTATCTTGCGCGTGATCGCTTCGCGGTCCTCGCGCTTGCGGTCGTAGGTCACGACCTTCGCGCCATAGCTGCGCGTGTTCTCGATCTTGGTACGGGGCGCGTCGGCCGGCATCACGATGGTGGCCGAAAGATCGAAGAGCGCGGCGGCTGCCGCAACGCCTTGCGCGTGGTTGCCGGAGGAAAATGCGATCACACCGTTCTTGCGTTCGCCATCCGGGATCAAGCGGATGCGATTGCAGGCACCACGAAACTTGAATGAGCCGGTGCGCTGGAATGGTTCGGCCTTGAGCAAAACACGCGTGCCCATGCGGGCGTTCAGTGCGGGGCTTTCGAGAAGGGGTGTCCGCACGGCCCAGGGCGCGATGCGTTCGGCGGCGGCTTCGATATCGGAATAGTCGGGGAGAGGAATGGACATGCCGCCACTTCGCCACAAGCACGCCGCGCACACCAGAGCGGAGCGGCATTGCAATTTCGTCTTGCAAATTCCGTCGCGAGGGCGGAAGAAACTTGCGCCGGTCACTCCGGCTCGAGCCAACCTCCAACCCATCGGTATCGCGCATGCTGAAGATCTATCAGCAGCAGAATGGCGGCCTGAGAAGCAGCGAGATCGCGCCGGAAGCTCCAATCCCCGCCGCGTCGCTGTGGATCGACCTGCTCAATCCGACGCTGGATGAGCGCCGGGCCGTGGACAAATTCCTCAACATGGAATTGCCCACGCGCGCAGACATGGAAGAGATCG
>JBQCJO010000228.1:0-10632 GCA_051952735.1 Rhizomicrobium sp. | reverse complement strand
CGCTTCACGCGTTTGCAGACCATCGACGTCATCGGCGCGCCGCATGATTGCCTCGAGCTGCAATATGACGGCGGCAAGCTGTTCCTGCCGGTCGAGAACATCGAGCTTCTGACGCGCTACGGCTCCGACGAAGGCGCGTCGCTGGATCGCCTGGGCGGCGCGGGCTGGCAATCGCGCAAGGCGAAGATGAAGCAGCGCGTGCGCGAGATTGCGGGCGAACTCATCCGCATCGCCGCGGCGCGCGAACTCAAACAGTTGCCGTCCACCGAGCCGCCGGCCGGCCTCTACGATGAGTTCTGCGCGCGCTTCCCCTATCAGGAGACGGAGGATCAGGAGAAAGCCATCGCCGACGCCATAGAGGATCTGGCGAAAGGTCGGCCCATGGATCGCCTTGTTTGCGGCGACGTCGGCTTCGGCAAGACGGAAGTGGCGCTACGCACCGCTTTCGTTGCCGCAATGAGTGGCATGCAGGTCGCCGTGGTGGTGCCGACGACGCTGCTGGCCCGCCAGCATTATCGCAACTTCGCGGCGCGGTTTCAGGGCTTCCCGCTGAAGGTGCGCCAGCTTTCACGCTTCGTGGATGCGAAGGAAGCGCGCGAGACCAAAGAGGGTCTCAAGACCGGCGATGTGAACGTCGTCATCGGAACCCATGCGCTGCTGGCGAAGGGGATCGAGTTCAACAATCTGGGCCTGCTCATCGTGGACGAGGAGCAGCACTTCGGCGTGTCGCACAAGGAGCGGCTGAAGGCACTCAAGGCCGACATGCACGTTTTGACGCTCACCGCGACGCCCATCCCGCGCACTTTGCAACTTGCGCTGTCGGGCGTGCGCGATCTGTCGCTCATCACCACACCGCCGATCGACCGGCTTGCGGTGCGCACCTTCGTGACGCCGTTCGATCCGCTGGTCATCCGCGAAGCGTTGCTGCGCGAACATTATCGCGGCGGGCAGAGCTTCTACGTTGCGCCGCGCATCGCCGATTTGCGCGATGCCGAGGAATTCCTGAAGGCGACGGTGCCGGAAGTGAAGAGCGCGGTGGCGCATGGACAGATGTCGCCATCCAACCTCGAAGACGTGATGACGGCGTTCTACGAAGGCAAGATAGACGTGCTGGTGTCCACCAACATCGTGGAATCCGGGCTTGATATCCCAACCGCCAACACGCTGGTCGTGCATCGCGCGGACATGTTCGGCCTGTCGCAGCTTTACCAACTCAGAGGACGCATCGGACGTTCCAAGCAGCGCGCCTATGCCTATCTCACCACGCCGGCGGACCGGAAGTTGACCGAGACGGCGGATCGCCGGTTGCAGGTTCTGCAATCGCTCGACCAGCTTGGCGCGGGCTTCAGCGTGGCCAGCCACGACATGGATATTCGCGGCGCGGGCAATCTGCTGGGCGAAGAGCAGTCCGGCCATGTCCGCGAAGTCGGCATCGAGCTTTATCAGGAGATGCTTGAAGAGGCGGTGTCGCAACTTCGCGCGGGTGGCGATGGTGGCGACATTCAGGATCAGTGGTCGCCGACGATCAATATCGGCGCCGCGGTGCTCATTCCCGAAAGCTATGTCAGCGATCTCAATGTCCGCATGGCGCTCTATCGCCGGCTCGCCACGCTGGAAGACTCCACGGAGATCGAGCGCTTTGCCGCCGAGTTGATCGACCGCTTCGGGAAGATGCCGGATGAGGTGAAGCATCTGCTCGAGATCGTGGCGATCAAGCGGCTCTGCCGCGTGGCGCTGGTGGAGAAGATCGAGGCGGGGCCGAAGGGCGCCACGCTGACCTTCCGCAACAGCCAGTTTCCCAATCCGATGGGATTGGTGCGGCTCATCAACGAGCACCAGTCCACGATGAAAGTGCGCCCCGATCAGCGGGTCGTCATCAGCCGCGATTGGCCGACGCCGGAGATGCGCCTGAAAGGGACGCAGAACCTGCTCGGACAGCTCGCAAAAATCGCGCAGGCTGCTTGAGCTTAACCTTTCGCTAACCGAGTTTTCACACCCACTTAAAGCTTTTCCGCGACAGTGACTTCGTCCCGCAAAGGGTTAGGGCAGTGGCGCGTTCGGCGGTTGCCGTTGTAGTCGGTTTCACGAAGCGGGAAGGGCTTCTTCCCAAGAGCTTCGCGCCGCTCCGCGCGCTGAAGGCGGCGGGCGTTCTGGATCGCATTCTCTATGTGACCTGGGACAAGTCCGATCTCGATCCCTGGGTGGCGGATGCTGCCGCGATGGACGATGTCGAACTCGTTCGCATTCCGGAGCCTGCAGTCGAAGGGCTGCCGCACCAGAAGAAGCACTTCTACCAGACGCACAATATCGCCGAAGCGTTGAAGCTGGTGGATTGCGACGACACGCTGGTGCTGAAGACGCGGCCCGACGTGGTGTTCGATCCGAATTTCATCGCGGGCAAAATCCGCGCCTTCGATTTCCTCTGCGCGCCGAAGAATCCCGGCGGACGCATCAGGGTGAAGATGCCGCGCGCGCCCTTCGCGATGAAGGTGTGGATGCCGTGGGCGGATTCCAACCAGCCCTTCTTCTTCGAGGACGGGATATTCGCGGGCCTCAAGCGCGATCTTGTGAAACTGGCGACATCCGAGAGCGACCGCATCGTCCGCGATTATGGCGACGCGGACAGCGCGTGGATTGTCCATGTCGGCCGCTATCTCGCGCCGTTCCTGAAGAGCTATCCGATCTTCAACGGCTATCTGCAGAACTATCGCGTCTTCATCCAGGAGAACCATTATCGCCGCCGCCAGATGTCGGCGGTGCATCAGGACCCGTTCTTCTGGCATCTGGTTCTCGCCAATGCGTGGATCCTGGCGGAGAACTTCCATGTCGATTGCGGTTATCCGGGGCAGATCACGTTCCTGCCGCCGGAAGGCGCGGACGATGCCTTTGCCGGAAAGCCCATTGCGCAGATTCCCTCGCGCATGCCCTACACCAGCATCGAGATGTGGCGCACGGGGCAGAAGCCAGGCTCGCTGTCCATGAGCATCGCGCGCATCTTCGGACGGCTGATGGACGATAGCTGGCAGCAGGCGCTGTTCGCCGCGCCGCTGGCCGATCTGACGCCGGACAATCTTGCCGGCACGCTGGAGCGCATTGCCACCTATCGCGCCGGCGGCGTTCTGGCCGAGGTGGAAGCAGCTTATTACGCCGCGCTCCAACGCATCTATCGCGAGCGGTCGCCCGAACAATCGGCGGCGTGATACGTCACGCGATGGCGGATAGGTGGCAGTTCCGCCGATCGCCCCGCGAGCAATGCCAGCGTGGCTTTGATTTTCTGCAGATTCATTCGCACTTCCTTGCGAAGGGCGATCATCTCTTTTGTGAAGCGGCCATGCTTCAAGGCGTTGCGGTTTCCCTTAGGAGCGCCTCTACGGGAAGTATTTGAATTGCAAATTGATGGGGGTACCGCCCCCACCCCCTCACCGTTCACGGCGTTGCTCCATTCGATACGGTGACATGCTGGTGGAATTCGCTCCCGCGGATGCGCTTGATCGCGCTGGCGGCTGCGGCGGATGCCTGGATCAACCGCGTTGCAATCTTCAACGCGTCGAAGCGGTGATTCAGATAATAGTTCTCCGCATCCCTGCTCACGTCGAAGCAGCGAGCCGCCGCTTCGTTGCAGGCGTCGATCTGGCGGGCCAGCAGCGCCGCGATGTCGTTGAGGCCGGAGTCGGATGGCGAATCGGGGGAAGGCTTAGGCGTTTCAAGCATTTAGACAATTTTCTCCTTCTTAGGACTATACAGAAATAGAACATAAGAAGAACAAATGCAAGGGCCATGAAAATGGAACGGAATCACGGGCTTTCCATTCCTTGTGGAGTGGAACCGCGCGCGCGATTGCGCCGGGCATCGAGGAGAGTGTCATGGCGAAATCGAACAAACGTCCGCCAGCGCAGGCGCCGATTGGCGCGGCAGCAGGTGCGGTGATGGGCGCGGCGGTGGCAGGACCGGTGGGAGCGATCATCGGCGCGCCGCTGGGCGTGCTGGCATCGCGCCGCGTGAATGTGGGCGCGGCGGCGAAGAAAGCGAAGAAGGCTGTGAAGTCCGCGAAGGCCGGCGCGCGAAAGACGAAGACCGCCGCCAAGAGTGCGGCGCGCAAGACAAAGAAAGCTGCGCGCAAGACGGCGACGCAGGCGCGCAAGACCGTGCGCACCGCCAAGACCGGCGCCCGCAAGGTCGCGCGCACGGCGAAGCGCGCAGCGAAGCGCACAAGGAAAGCGGCGAAGCGGAGATAGACGATCACCTCCCCCTTGTGGGGAGGTCGGAGAGCGAAGCGATCCGGGTAGGGGGCGTGTGTTTGCCGCTTCCCCCCACCCGAAATTCGCTACGCGAATTGTCGGCCTCCCCACGAGGGGGAGGCGATAACTCAGAATAACGGCTTCTGTTTTGCCGTCGGCAATGACACGCCCATCACTTTGGCGACGGTCGGCGCGATCGCGCGCATGTCGATTTCGCCGAGGGCTTTGCCTTTGGGGATGCCGGGGCCTTCGATCATGAAGGTGGCGCGCATTTCGGGATGCGTGGGGAAGTAGCCGTGCGTGCCCTTGATGCTGCCCGCCGTCACCATCGCGCTGACGAGCTGGCGGCCGCCTTCGTAGCCGGGTTTGAAATCCACCCAGAACGAGGCCTGGACGTCGCCGCCCATCTTCTGCACCTGCGACTTGTCGATCACCTGCGCGATGCCGTTCGCCGGATCGGCGGCGAGCTTCTTGAGAAGATCGGCGACCTGCTTCTTCACCGCGGCGTCGTTCGGATCCTTCAGCACGACGGCTTCCGATCCGCCTGCATCCCACGGTTCGGCTTTCCAGTCGGTGACCTTGTGCGTTGTGGGATCGACGGTGATGAGGCCGGCTTCGATGAACGGCACCATCAGGTTCACATCGTGCTCGACCGGCGCGAAGCCGTGATCCGATACAATGGCGACGACGACGTCGGGCGAGACCTTGCGCGCGGCGGCGACGAGCGCGCCGACGGCGGTGTCCACCGTTTCGATGGCTTCATGCGCCTTCGGTGTGTCGGGGCCAAACTCATGCTGGTTGCCGTCGATGCTGACCATGTGGACGGTCATGAATTCCGGCTTCACTTGCGCATAGAGCGCGGCGGAGAATTTCGCGCGCGCCAGATCGGAGGCGGGCGACTCGGCGAACATCGCAGCCATCGGCATGCCGACGGTTTTCTCCAGCTGTTCCGGCAATCCGCGCGTGGTGAGCGCGTGGATGATCTTCAGATCGTCCGGCTGGAAGGCGCGCCAATATTCGGGGACGTCGTAATCGATGGAGGGATTGTCCACGCTCACCGGCCAATCGAGGCTGGCCACGACCTTGCCGCTATTGTGCACCGCGTCCCACAAGGTCGGCACCTTGATGTCGGACGAGTACCAGTACCAGCCTTCGTAATTCTTGCCGAGCGGATCGAACTTCACGTTGTTGCCGATGCCATGCACATCGGGCCACACGCCGGTGATGAGCGTGGTGTGATCGGGATAGGTGACGGTGGGCAGCACGTTCTTCACGCCCTGCGCATAAGCGCCGTCGGTCATGAAGGCGCGCAGGTTCGGGACTTTCAAGCCGCGCTTGTCGGCGTCGATGATGTCGAGCGGGCGAAGGCCGTCCAGCGAGATCATCAGCACCGGATTGGCGTGTGCCGCACCGGCCAGCAACGTGGTGGCCGCGGCGGCGGCGAACAGGAATTTGCGCATGAATGTCCCCCTCGAGATTCGGATATTTGTAGAACCGATATTTGTCAGTTTAGCTTAGGCCATGACCCGCATCCTGGCTATTCACGCCCACCCCGACGATGTCGAAAACCTGTGCGCCGGGACGCTGGCGTTGCTGGGCGGGCAGGGGCATTCCATTACGATCGCGACAGTGACCGCGGGCGATTGCGGCGCGCTGAACACCGACAACGCCACAACGGCGCGAATCCGCAAGGGCGAAGCGGCGGCGGCTGCGAAGCTGATCGGTGCAGACTACATGTGCCTCGATGTGCCGGACCTGTCGGTGTTCGTGGACGATGCGACGCGGCGGCGGGTGACGGAGGCGCTGCGTGTGGCGCAGCCGCAGATCGTCATCACGGCATCGCCGGTGGATTATCATCCCGACCACGAAGCGACGAGCGCGCTGGTGCGCGATGCCTGTTTCGCGGCGCCCGTGCCGAATTACAAAACCGGCAGCGCCAAAGTGCTGGCGGAGATTCCGCATCTGTATTTCTGCGATCCCATTGCCGGGCGCGACCGCGACAACAACAAGGTGATGGCGGAGTTCGCGGTGGATGTCGCGCCGTTCTTCGAATTGAAGAAAGACATGCTGCGCCAGCACAAGAGCCAGGCCGCGTGGGAAGCCAAGCAGCACGGCCTCGACGATTATGTGGAAGCGATGGCCGAATGGACGAAGCGGCGCGGGCATCATTTCGGCGTCGGCTTCGCGGAAGGCTTCCGGCACTACCGCACGCACCCCTATCCGGCTTCGCCGCTGTTGCAGGAGATGGTTGGCGCGGCGCTGGTGAAAGCGCTTGGCTGAATCACCTCCCCCTTGTGGGGAGGTCGGAGAGCGAAGCGATCCGGGTGGGGGGCGGATCGTGCAGCATCCCCCACCCGAAAAATCCTTCGCTGCGCTCGAATTTTTCGGCCTCCCCACAAGGGGGAGGCGATTGTCGGTGGTTCGATTCCGCCCCTGGGCACCATCACCATTAGCCACATTCCCGCAAAATCCCGGCAGCCATCCCGACTTTGACGCATTGTTCCGGTAGGATTTTAACGATGCGGACCGTTGCCGCGTTCGGGGGAGTTTTTCGATGTTGTCTTTTGTGTCTTCGCTGGGCTGGTTTCTGATCGTCATTCCGCTGGTCGTGGCCGTGATCGGTCTGTTCATGTTCGCGCGCGGCCTGGGGCATGTCGCGACGGGCGAGGGCGGACGGGGCATCCCGCGCGTCGTCGTCGGTGCGCCGCTCGGTGTGATCGGCCTGGCGCTGGGATTGCTCGGCGTGAACACGCAGACTTACGAGCGTCTCTCCTATGAAGCGCCGGTGGCGACGGTGAGCGTGAAAGCCGCCGATCCTTCGCAGCAATTGTTCGACGTCACCGTGAAGCGCATGGACGCGGCATTCCCCGCGCAGGTGTGCCGCCTGCAGGGCGACGATTGGGAAATGAGCGCGCGCGTGCAGAAGTGGAAGCCGTGGGCGAACATGCTGGGGCTGGATGCGACCTATACGCTCGATCAGCTTTCCAACCGTTACTCCGACGCATCGCGCGCGAACGGCAAGATGATCACGTCCTGCGATCTCAAAGGCCCGCCGCCGGCGGTGAATGCGTGGGTGCCCAAGAGCTGGGTGTTCTGGATCATGGATCACGCCTATGTGGAAGACCGCCATTTCGGATCGGGCGCGTATATGCCGCTGGCCGATGGCGCGGTCTATAAAGTGATCATGACGCAATCGGGCCTGAACGCCGAGCCGGTGAACGACAAGGCGCGCGGCGCGAAGCTCTGATCACCAGCGCAGGTAAAGCCGACCGCTTCGGATCTCGACGGATTTCATCCGCCGCAGGAACGGCATGCCGAGCAGCGATGTGCCGCCATCTTCGTTCACGGCGATGGGGAAATCGTTCATCGCCAGCGGGCCGATGGAAAGCTGGCGCACCCTGGTGTTCGCTTCCAAGCCGCTCCCGGTTTCGGCATCGTATTCTTCCGAGAAGTCGAGACGGGAGACGTCGATCCCCGCGCGGCGCGCATCCTTGCCGGTGAGCACCACGTCGTCCGATCCGGAATCGATGACGAAGCGGATGCGCGCGCCGTTCACGTCGGCAAAAATGTAATAGAGGCCGTCATTGTCCGGCGTGACGTAAAGTTCATGCGGCCCGCTTTGCACGGCATGGCCGGATTCGAAGAGCGAAAACAGGCTCGCCTTCGCCGCGATCGGCGCGGCGAGACAGGCGAGCGCGAACGCGCCGTAAAGCAGGGCGCGCTGCATCAATTTTCCTTTTGTATTGGCACCCTGATTGTCCGGCATCGTGACAAAACGGGCGGCTCCCGCCGGTTGTTCCAACCGTCACCAGCGCAAGACGAGCCTGTCGCCGGAGAATTCGAAGGAACGCAAGCGCCGGAGAAATGCCATTCCCAATAGCGATCCATGCATGTTCCGGCGCGTAACTGACGCCGGAACCTGTGCATACTGTATTGGACCAATGGCCAATGTATCGAGCGTCACGAACGCGCCATGCCCGGTGCCGTTCGCGCTTTCATATTTGCCGCTATAGGTGAGGGCGGAAACGTCTATGCCTGCGCGCCGCGCATCGTCGGGGCTGAGCACGACATCGCTTGCGCCGGTATCGACGGCGAAGCGAACGGTCGCGCCATTCACTTTGCCGAAAACGACGAACTCGCCGTTCTCGTCGGCGTGGATTGTGAGTTCGTGCGATGCGGATTCGACGGCCGTGCCGGGCATCAATTCGCCTTGAAGCCGCAGGAAGAGATTGGAATCCTTCGCCAGATAGGCGCCGGCAATGAGCGCAAGAATTCCGAGCCACGCCGCGATATTGATCAACGCCTGCGTGCCACTCACACGGCGGGAAGCCACGAAGCCGCTCGCCATGATTGCTGCGAACACGGCGAGATAGGCTGCCCAGGCCATTTCCGATTGCGTTTGCAACGCGCCGGGGAATTCGCGAAAGAGAAACCAGACCAACAGGCCAATCGCCGCCAATATGGCGACGAAGATCAACAGCCGATTCCGGTTCGGTGGCTGCGGCGTTTGCGGCGAGCGCGACTGCCAGGGACCGGACGGCTGCTGCATGGATCGCTACGCCGTCGCGGCTTCCAGCGCCATGAGGTTCGCCGATCCTGCCTGGATGCGCTCGAACAGCATCGGGCATTCGGGGACCATGCGTTCCATCCAGTATTTCGCGGAGACGAGTTTGTCCTGATAGAACTGCGCGTTCGGAGGATTGGTCTTCAGCTTCTCCGTCGCGAGTTTCGCCATGCGCGCCCACATCCAGCCGACGCTGACGATGCCCATCAGGCGCAGATAATCCACCGCGCCCGCGCCGGCGTCGTTCGGGTTCTGCAGGCCATGCTGCGCGAACCACAACGTCGCCTGTTGCAGGATGTCGAGGCCGCGCTTCACCGGCTTCACATAGGCGGCGAGGGCTTCGTCCTTCTCGTTTTCGCCGAGCCAGTTTCCAACGACCTGAAGATACGCCATCGGCGCGGCGCCGCCCTTGCGGCCGAGCTTGCGGCCGACGAGATCCATCGCCTGCACGCCGTTCGCGCCTTCATAGGTCTGATTGATGCGCGCATCGCGCACGAACTGCTCCACGCCGTTGTCGCGGATGTAGCCGTGACCGCCATAGCACTGCATCGCCATGTTCGCGCATTCGAAACCCATATCCGTGAAGAACGCCTTGATGACGGGCGTGAGCAGATCCGCGAGCAGGGCGGCCTGATCCTTGTCGGCGCGCGTGGAGTCCATGATCGAATGATTGAGCGTGGTCCACATCGCCAATGCACGCGAGCCTTCCACGAAGGAGCGGCAGTGCAGGATCATGCGGCGCACATCCGGATGCACGATTTCCAGGTCGGCGGGTTTGTCCGGCTCCTTCGGGCCGGTGAGCGCGTGGCCGACGCGGCGCTCGTGGACATAGTCCCACGCATTGTCGAGCGCGACTTGCGCGATGGAGACGCCCTGTATGCCGACGCCGAGGCGCGCGGCATTCATCATGCCGAACATGCCCGCCATGCCGGCCGATGCGGAACGCTTCTCGCCGGGTTTCGGCGGCACGGGTTTCGGGCCGAGGCGCCAGCCCTTGGCTTCGTCGAAGTTCAGCACGCAGGTCGCCTGCGCCTTGATGCCCATCTTCTTCTCGATGCCGCCGGTGGAGACGCTGTTGCGCGTTCCCATCTTGCCCGATTCATCGACGAGGAATTTCGGCACCATGAAGAAGTTCACGGTCGAGAGATCGTCGTGGATATGACCGTTCTCATCCGGGATCTTGGCGATCACCATGTGGACGATGTTGTCGGTCAGATCCTGATCGCCGCCGGAGATGAATATCTTGGTGCCGGAGAGTTTGTAGGTGCCGTCCGGCTGCTCCACGGCTTTGGTTTTCATCAGGCGCAGATCGGTGCCGCATCCCGGCTCGGTGAGGCACATGGTGCCGGCCCATTCGCCCGACACCATCTTCGTCGCGACGTTGTCTTTCATCCATTGCTGGCCCGTGGCGAGCAGCGCGCCGTATGCCGCGCTGGTGAGGCCGGGATACATGGCGAACGCCTGATTGGCGGACGTCATCATTTCGCCGACGGCCATGCTGAGCATCATCGGCATGTCCGCGCCGCCGAATTTCGCGGGGGCGGAGAGGGCGCCCCAACCGGCTTCGCTGAACGCCTTGTAGGCTTCCTTGAAACCCTTCGGCGTGCGCACGACGCCGTTCTCGAAGTGGCAGCCTTCCTCGTCGCCGGACTGGTTGATGGGCTGCAGAACTTCCTCCGCGAACTTGCCCGCATTGGTGAGGATGTCTTCCAGAAGATCGGGCGAGAGTTCGCCGAACTGGGGCAGATCGCGCTGCTTTTCGACTTCGAAAAGCTCGTTCATCAGGAAGAGGAAATCCTGCACGGGGGCGCGATAGACGGGCATGGAAAG
>JBQCJO010000227.1:0-3834 GCA_051952735.1 Rhizomicrobium sp. | reverse complement strand
ATCAAGGATGTGGTGATCTCGGCCTTCGGCTTGCGCGAAGGCTTGCTCTATGCCCGCCTGCCGCCCGAAGAGCGCAGCCGCGATCCCCTGGTGGAATTTGCCCGCGCCGCCAATGCGCGCAATGCGCGCGTTCCCGCCCATGCCCAGGAGATGCTGGACTGGACCAGGCTGCTGTTCGAGGGCGAGACGGCGCAGGAGACCCGCATCCGCGAGGCCAGCGCGTTCTTCTCCGACGTCGCCTGGCGCCGCCATCCCGACGACCGCGCCGTGGGCGCTTTCAATCAGGTGGTTACGGCCCCGTTCGCCGGCGCCACGCACCGCGAACGTGCGCTCATCGCAACCGCGATCTTCCACCGCTATTCCGGCGACGAGGATTTCCCGCGTGATGTCCGCGCTCACGATCTTCTGGGCGAGGAAGACGAGATGCTGGCCCGCCGCATCGGCCTGGCGGCACGGCTGGCGTTCTCGTTGTCCGCCTCGGCCGAGCGCGAATTGCCGCATTATCCCCTGCGCGTAACCCCGACCCGCCTGTTGCTGGACGTTTCCAGCCGCCGCCAGCGCATTGCCGGCGATCCCGTCCAGAAAAGACTGGGAACGCTGGCCGCCCTGATGGATCGAAAAGGTGAGATTTTGATCGGCTAAGACCTTGTCGCCGCAGGGCGAAGGAGCTTTAACCCCGCGCAAGGCATCGGCATCCTATATAAGACGAGGGACGCCGCAGGAGATTTACATGGGCACGCTCAGCATCTGGCACATCCTCATTCTGGCGGTGGTCGCCCTTCTTCTGTTCGGCGGCCGCGGCAAGCTTTCCGATCTCATGGGCGACGCCGCCAAAGGCATCAACGCGTTCCGCAAGGGCCTGCGCGACGAGGCCGACGAGACGCCGCCGTCGCAGCGCACGATCAGCCAGGACCGCGACAAGGATCAGGTTGGGCACTAATCCCGGCCACGCCTGATGTTCGATCTCAGCTGGAGCCATATCCTTATCTTCTTGGTCGTGGCCCTGGTGGTGGTCGGACCGAAGGATATGCCCCGCCTGCTGCGCATGGTCGGCCAATGGGTCGGCAAGGCGCGCGGCATGGCGAACGAATTCCGCAAAAGCTTCGACGAGATGGCGCGGCAATCCGAACTGGATGAGTTGCGCGCGGAGATCGAGAATTTGCGCCGCGAGCGCCCGCTCTCCGAGCTTGAGAACGAGATGAACAAGACGGTCGACGCGAATCCGGTGATGCGCCCCCTCGATGGGCCTCTCGATCCCGGCCCCGCGATGGATGTGCACAATCACGCTGTCGAGGAAGCGCCGGTTCATGAACCCGGCGAGCCGCCCGTCCGATGAGCGAGCGCACCGCCGAAGACGAAGCCGATATCGAGAAGAGCAAGGCGCCCTTGCTCGATCATCTCATCGAGCTGCGCCGCCGCATCATCTGGTCGCTGGTCGCGTTCATTCTCTGCTTCATCATCTGCTTCGCGTTCGCGAAATACATCTACGCCTTCCTCACCTGGCCGCTGGCGAATGCGCTGAAGGGCCAGCCGAACGATCATCTGATCTACACCGCGCTCTACGAGACGTTCTTTACCTATGTGAAAGTGGGCGTATTCGGCGGCTTGTGCCTCGCGTTCCCGGTGGTGGCGACGCAGATCTATCTCTTCATCGCGCCGGGCCTCTACAAGAACGAGCGTAACGCCTTCCTGCCGTTCATCATCGCATCGCCAGTGCTGTTCATCACCGGCGGCGCCTTCGTCTTCTTCGTGATGCTGCCCTTCGCCATCGAGTTCTTCTTGGGCTACCAGACGAACAACGGGCCCGCCGGGCTCGGCATCCAGCTTCAGGCGCGGGTGAGCGAATATCTGGATTTCGTCACCACGCTGATTTTCGCGTTCGGCCTCTGCTTCCAGTTGCCCGTGTTGTTGTCGCTGCTGGGCCGCGTCGGCATCGTGACCAGCCAGCAGCTTCGCTCCATGCGCCGCTATGCGATCGTGGGATTAGTGGCGGTGGCCGCCGTGTTCACGCCGCCCGATCCCTATTCGATGCTGAGCCTGATGATCCCGCTCATCGGCCTCTACGAGATCTCCATCTGGTGCGTCCGTTTCATCGAACGCGACCGCGCGAAAAAGGACGCGGAACGGGCCGCTTGAACCCTCTCCTCCCGTAGGGGGAGAGGGCAGGGTGAGGGGGTTCTCTAACCTCACATTTTTCTCTCAATCTGGGCGCATCCTGCATCAACGCGCTCCGCCTCACCCCAACCCTCTCCCCCTATGGGAGGAGAGGGAGTTTGAGTTTTGATTTCCCGAATCCGGCATGCCATTACCGCCTCTGACTGAGGATTCACGGCCATGCACGACATCAAGGCGATACGCGACGACAAGGACGGCTGGGTGAAGGCGCTCTCGCGCCGCCCCGCTTATGCCGAAATCGCATCCTTCCTCGCGGATGACATCGCCGCGAAGGACAAGGAACTGCGCGAGCTTCTGGTCTCGCTGCAGAACAAGCAGGCGCGGCGCAACGAAGCCTCCAAGCTGATCGGCAAGGCGAAAGCGCAAAAAGACGAAGAGCAAGCCGCCGCGCTGATGGCGGAAGTCGCGGGCCTGAAGGACGACATCCAGAAAGGCGAAGAGCAGGAACGCGAACTGAGGGCGAAGATCGACGAGATCCTCGCCGGCATCCCGAACCTCCCGCAGGACGACGTGCCGGATGGCGGCGGCGAAGACGACAATGTGCCGGTGCCCGCGCGTGCGTTCGGCACCAATCCGGGGCTCAACAACGCCAAAGAGCATTTCGATCTCGGCGAAGCGCTCGGCATGATGGATTTCGAGCGCGCCGCGAAAGTTTCCGGCAGCCGCTTCGTCTATCTCACGCGTGGCCTTGCGCGTCTCGAGCGCGCACTCGGCAGTTTCATGCTCGATCTGCATACGGATACGTTCGGTTATATGGAAGTGAATCCACCGATTCTTGCGCGAGATCATGCGTTCTATGGTACGGCGCAGCTTCCAAAGTTCGAGAATGATCAGTTTTGGGCGAACAGCGGAGATGAATCACCTCTCACCGGTCCCATCGGTATTTCACCAGACGTCACCGACCCGTTGAGATCAGTTGTCGATTTGCTTTCGTTCGTGCGGCAGAGGCTTTCCGAGACACGCTATGGTCTCATCCCCACGGCGGAAGTCACCCTCACCAATTTCGTGCGCGAAGAGATCATTGACGAAGATAAGCTCCCTTACCGCTTCACCGCTTTTACGCCTTGTTTCCGCGCCGAAGCTGGCGCGGCGGGCAAGGATACGCGCGGCATGATCCGCATGCATCAGTTCTCGAAGGTGGAATTGGTGTCGATCACCACCCCGGAAGCCAGCCAAGCCGAACACGAGCGCATGACCGATTGCGCACAGGAAGTTCTGAAGCGTCTGAATCTGCAACACCGCGTTGTGACATTGTGTTCCGGCGATATGGGCTTCGCGGCGAAGAAGACCTACGACATCGAAGTGTGGTTGCCGGGCCAGAACCGCTTCCGCGAAATCTCGTCCTGCTCCAACTGCGGCGACTTCCAGGCGCGGCGCATGCAGACGCGCTATCGCGGCAGGGACGGCAAGGTGAAGGGCCTCGTGCACACGCTGAACGGTTCCGGCCTCGCCGTCGGCCGCACGCTGATCGCGATCATGGAAAACTATCAGGAGCCCGACGGCTCCATTCGCGTTCCTGACGTACTGGTGCCGTACATGGGCGGAATGAAGAAGATCGAGAAAACCGCGTGACCAAGAAGCACCGCATCCTTGTCACCAATGACGACGGCATCCATGCGCCGGGCCTGGAAATCGCCGAGAAGATCGCCCGCGCTTTGA
>JBQCJO010000226.1:0-3003 GCA_051952735.1 Rhizomicrobium sp. | reverse complement strand
GGAAGGAAAATTGCGTGCCGGGAAACGCGCGCGGTAACCGCGCGCGCAATTCGCGCACATAGTCCGCCGTCGCGCCGTGGTCCTCGGTCAGCGTGATGTAGATGTCGCCGTCCTGATAGCCGATGACGCCGGAGTTGTTGTAGGTCGTGTTGATGGAGCTGGTGGGCAGGCCGATATTGTCCACGATGGAGGAGATTTCGCGCGGCGGAATCGTCTTTCTGATCTCGCGCTCAAAATCGCCGAACATGCGCGCCGCCGTTTCGATGCGCGTGCCGACGGGCGGGCGGGCATGGATAGTGATCTGACCCGCGTCCACCGACGGGAAGAAGTTCGATCCCAAGAACGGGAACAGGATAAAGGACGCGACGACGAAGCCGAGGAAGCCGAAGACAAACGGCCTTCTGTGCGCCAACGCCAGCGCGAGGATGTTGCGGTAGCTCTCGCGGAAACTCTCGAAGCGTTCTTCGAAGTTGCGCTGCGTGCGGGCGAAGATGTTGTTGCCCTTCGCGCCGTGCATGTCGTGATCGGCGTCTTCCGTGGGCTCGCCGCTGACGGCGTGGGGCTTGAGCAGATACATCGCCATGGTCGGCACCAAGGTGCGCGACAGGATGAAGGACGCGATCATCGCGAAGACCACCGATTTGGCCATCGGCACGAAGAGAAAACCGGCGACGCCTTTCAGCGCGAACATCGGCACGAACACGATGCAGATGCAGAGCAGCGATACGAAGGCGGGCTGAACGATCTGCTGCGCGCCGTCGAGGATCGCGGTGCGCACATCCTTGCCGTGCTCCAGATGCCAGTTGATGTTCTCGATGGTGACGGTGGCGTCGTCCACCAGAATGCCGACGGCGAGTGCGAGGCCGCCCAAGGTCATCAGGTTCAGCGTCTCGCCATCGAACCACAAAGCCGCGATGGCGCAGAAAATCGCCAGCGGGATCGAAATGGCGATGATCACGGTGGAGCGCCAGCTTCCCAGAAACAGCAGGATCATCAGGCTGGTGAGCGCGGCGGCGATGACGCCCTCTCGCATGACGCCGGACACCGCGGCTTTCACGAAGATGGACTGATCGTTCAACAGGCTGATCTTGAAATTGTCCGGCAGCGTGGCCTTCAGCTTGGGCAGCGCGTCCTTCACGCCCTGCACAATGTCCAGCGTGGAAGCCGAGCCGTTCTTCAGGATGGTGGTGAGCACGGCGCGCACGCCGTCTACATGCACCATGCTGCGCTGAGGCGGATTGCCGTCGCGCACATGACCGACGTCGCGGATGTAGACCGTCGCGCCGTTCACGGTCTTGATCGGGATGTTGTTCAGGTCTTCGATCGTCGCGGCGGCGTCGTTCAGCTTCACGGTGTATTGCGTGGCGCCGAGCTTCACGTTGCCGACGGGGATGATCTGGTTCTGCGCGGCGATGGCGTTGCCGACGTCCTGCGCGGACAGCCCACGCGCCTGCAGCGCCTGGCTGTCCAGATCGATCTGCAACTGACGCACCTTGCCGCCATAAGAATAAGGAATGGCCGCGCCGGGAATGGTGGTGAGCACCGGGCGCACGAAGTTCTGTGCCAGATCGAGGATCTGCGCTTCCGACATGTGGTCGCCGGAAAAAGCGAGTTGCAGGATCGGAACGGTGGAAGCGTTGTAATTCAGGATCAGCGGCGGGTTCATGCCCTGCGGCATGGATTTCACCGTCGTCTGCGAAATCGCGGTGACCTGCGCGTTGGCAACGGCGATGTCCACGCCCGGCTGGAAATAGATCTTCTCGATGCCCATGCCGGGCAGCGAGGTGCTTTCGATATGCTCGATATTGTTGACGGTGGTGGTGAGGCCGCGTTCGTACTGCGAGATCACCCGGCCCGCCATCTCGTCCGGCGACAGATCGGTGTACTGGAACGCGACGCCGATGACGGGGATCTTGATGTCCGGAAAGATGTCGGTCGGCATGTTCATCGCGGCGAGCGGGCCCGCAATGACAATCAGGATCGCCATGACGATGAAGGTGAGAGGCCGCTCAAGCGCGACGCGGACGATCCATGTCATTCAACAACCGCTTTCAACGCTCGCATTCCGCTCATGCATCCCAACAAGGACGGCGTGACAATGCGGTTCGCGGCGTCGAACCGGTTTGCCCTCGCACCCATGTTTGTCGCGTGACACATCCCGATCGTTATGTTACTGACCGGTACGCTGGCGAGGTGCTTATAGGTACCGGCCGGTAACACCGTCAAGGCGCGCAAGTGTGACAAAAGGCAAAGCTCCCCTGCGTGCGAGAAATGCCCGCAAAACAGGCGCTCCCAAGCGCGCGGCCGAGCGCATCCGCGAAAGCGCGCGCGATCTTTTCTACCGCCAGGGCATCCGCGCGGTGGGCGTTGATGAAATCGTCACACGCGCGGGCGTGACCAAGCCCAGCCTCTATCGCAGCTTCACCTCCAAGGACGAACTGGTCGCCGATTACCTGCGCATGATGGGCGAGGAAGGCCTCGCCCGGTTCGACACAACGATGGCCGCCGATCCTTCCGATCCGCGCGGCTGTTTCCGCAAATGGCTCGTCGATCTTCTGGCGAAAGCGAACAAGCCGGATTACCGCGGCTGCGGCACCACCAATGCGGCGGTGGAATATCCCGACAAGCGCCATCCCGCGCGCAAGGTTTCTTCCAGCATCAAGACCCGCTTCCGCGCCAAGCTGCGCGATGCCGCCGCCGCCATGGGCGCGCGCAAGCCGGACGAACTCGGCGATGCATTGATGCTTTTGCTCGAAGGCGTCTATTCGTCCGGACAGTTGTTCGGCGAAGGCGGGCCTGCGCGCGTCGTCATCGACGCCGCGGACGCGGTGATCGACCGGTTTCTCAAATAACAATCACCTCCCCTTGTGGGGAGGTCGAAATGCGGAAGCATTTCGGGTGGGGGCGTGTGTTTGCCTCCCCCCACCCGAAAAATTATTAGCTGCGCGACAAATTTTATAGACCTCCCCACAAAGGGGAGGTGATTAGTGAGAGATTCAGCTG
>JBQCJO010000225.1:0-2026 GCA_051952735.1 Rhizomicrobium sp. | reverse complement strand
CACGTCGCCGCCTGCATTCTTCACGGCGTCCTGCAACGCGCGGTCGGTTGTGAAAAGGTTTACATCCTCGAACGGCGGCGGCTGGTTGGTGACGTCGTGGGTCTCCAGATGCGTTTCGGGACGTAGCGGAGTCATGGATATCTCCTTGCCGCCGGCAGTATAGGCTCGCAAATCGCTTTGCGCCCGCGACGTTTCTGTTAGGGTCGTGGCAGAGGAAACGCCCGAAGAGGCTCAATGACGATCGAGACATCCGCAGTCGAGGCGGGCGGAGCGACGCAACCTGTCGCCGCTGTTTCGCAAAGCGCGGCCATCAGCGGCCGGGGTTACATCCTTCTGATCCTCACCCTCGTCTATGTGGTGAACTATCTCGACCGGCAGATCCTCGGCATTTTGCTGCCGTTCATCCAGAAGGAATTCGTGCTCAACGATTTCGAGGGCGGATTGCTTTCGGGAACGGTGTTCGCGGTGATCTATGCCACGCTCGGCGTGCCGCTCGCCACGGTGGCCGACCGCTGGAACCGCCGCAATCTGATCGCCGCATCGCTGGCCACGTTCAGTTTGATGACGGTGTTGTCCGGCTACGTCACGCAGTTCTGGCAGCTCGTCGTCACGCGCTTCTTCACGGGCCTTGGCGAAGCGGGCACCGGGCCTTCGATCAATTCAATGATCGCGGATCTGTATCCGCCGGACAAACGCGCGGGCGCGCTCTCGTTCTATTCGGCGGGATTGAATGTCGGGCTTCTGCTCGGTTTCTTCGGCGGAAGCTGGATGCTGATGCATTATGGCTGGCGCAGCGCCTTCATCGCCTCCGGTGCGCCGGGCCTGCTGCTGGTGTTCCTGCTGCTGTTCACCGTCCGCGAGCCGCAACGCGGCGCCGTGGACAAAATGCAGGACAATCTCGCCGCGCCGACCCTTTTGACGACGATCAAGCATCTGTGGGCGCTGAAGTCCTTTCGATGGATGGCGGTCGGCGGCGGCATGAGCGCGTTCGGCGGCTATGCAGGCTTGGCCTTCATCCCGAAATTCCTTTACGTGTCGCATCACATGACACCGGTGCAGATCGGCGTGGCGCTGTCGCTGCTCACCGGGATTTGCGGCGCCATCGGCACCTACATGTCGGGCCGTCTCTCGGACCGTTACGGCAAGCGCGATGTGAACTGGTACATGTATGTGCCGATCATCGCGACGTTCATCTCGATCCCGTTCGCGCCGATCTTCTATCTCACGCCCAGCACAACCGTTGCGCTGATCGCCGCCACCGGCCCGGCGACGATGGGCGCGAGCTATCTCGGATCGCTCTACGCGATGTCGCAAGGCATGGTGCCGCTGCGCATGCGCGCGCAGACCATCGGATTGCTGCTCTTCGTGCTGAACATGATCGCTCTAGGCCTTGGCCCCGCGACGGTTGGCTTCATCAGCGACCAGTTGCGGCCCTATGTGGGCGACGATTCGCTGCGCTATGCGCTGATGACCAGCATGGTGACGGGCGCGCTGGGTGCCTTCTGCTACTGGCGGGCCACCAAAACCCTGAAGTCCGATCTTGCCCGCGGCAGTGTGACCTCCCTGGCTTGAGGGTGCACCGCACCCTTGGTTAAGGTCGATTCATGGTGCGGGTGAGGGAATTCGCTGCAGTTGCGTCGGTGGCCATGCTCGCCATGAGCGCGGCTTATTGGACGCAGAGAATTGAATCGAACAGCGCCGTCCAAGCTGCTGTTGCGAAATGGATTCCCGATTTTTCTCACGAAACGATTGAAGCGAAGGCCGAGCCGGCGAAGCCGATCGCGGCCACGCAGCTTGCCGCGGTTGGACAGCCGCCTAGGCCGCTGTCGGTGCCGGTGAATGTGGCGAAGGCCAAGCTTGTGCTTCCGCCGCCGAAGGTCATCGCGGTTGCGCCGCGCCTTGCGGAGGGTCCTGCACCCGCGCGTCCCATCGCGCCGCCACCCGCTGTCGAGACGGATGGTGCCAGCGCGCAGGCCGTAGCGGTTGCAGAGCGCGTTCGCCAATCGGTTCCGGCGGAGCTGTTTCC
>JBQCJO010000224.1:0-2700 GCA_051952735.1 Rhizomicrobium sp. | reverse complement strand
CCTTGTTCTGCGTATCCTTCTGGCCCGGAATGAGATCGAAGAAGGAATTGTAGAAGGCGCGATTGCTCTGGGTCGCCATCACCGCGATGCGATTGTGCAGCACGCCATCGAACAGATCGAAATTCAGCCCCGCATAACCGGATAGCAGCCGGTTCTTGTTGTAGGCGAAGGAATCGGCGGCGAGGAACGGCGGCACGAATCCGGAATTGTCGTCATAATCCGTGCGCGCACTGGTGTAGTAGCCGCGCAGATCGAGGCTGACGGCATCATTGAAGTGAATGCGCGTGTTCGCGGTGGCGCCGAAATTTCCGTAGCCGTCGGTTTCCGGATTGCCATTACGCTTGTCGGCGGCGGAGATGCCGTTGCTGTGGAGGAAATTCGCCGCCGCGCCATATTCGACCGCGCCCGCGGTCCCGTTCGCCGCGGCGTTCAGATGATAAGTGTCGAAGGATCCGCCTTCGGCGCTCGCGGTGAGCGCGAAGGGCGTGTCGCCGCCGCGCTTGGAGAAGATGTCGACCACGCCGCCGATGGCATCGCTGCCATACAGCGTGGATTGCGGCCCGCGCAGCACTTCCACGCGATCGATATTGTTGACGAGCACGTCGCCCAGAATCGCGCCGTTGTCGGTGCCGCTGGGATCGTTGATTCGCACGCCGTCGATCATCACGAGCGTCTGGCCCGTCTCCGCGCCGCGGATGCTGATCGTGGTGAGCTGGCCCAGATCGCCGTTGCGATTGACGGTGAGTCCCGGCGTGAGCGCGAGAGCATCGGTGAGCTGTACGGTCTGCAGCGTTTGAAGCGTGGCCGAATCGAGGACCGAAACGGATTCGCCGGTTTTTGCCGCCGGCTGTGCGCTGCGTGTCGCCGAAACGACGACACTTTCGATATCGCCGTCCGCAAAAGCGGGAAGCGATGTGCCGGCGAGCAGCGCCGCCGACAGAACAACAAGCAAATGTCTGTGCATGATTTTCTCCTGGTGTGGTTTCCAGGAGCCGGTTTGCGGACAGGCGCGTGTCAGATGATGGCAATTTCTGGGCAACGTGATCCCCGCAACGACGACTCCAATATGTCGCCGCGACGGTTTCCCCCGCAGTCCCCGGCCATCCCCGACCAGAAACAGGACGACGGTGCGAGGCAGGTCTCCTGGCTCCCGGCTCTGTCGCTTTCGTCCGCCTTCCCAAAGCGTTATCCGCTTCAGTGGCTTGTGGACGACCGCTTGCCGGTCACAGTTGCGGGGGCAGCTGCGGTCTCAAACCGCATTCCCTTCAATCCCTTTCGGGAACCTCGCGCCTTCTCAAACGCTAATATTGCTGCGGTGCGCCGTCAATTTTGGATGGCGCGATCGTGAACGGCGTCACGAGTACTTTGTATTCTCACAAGTTTTTGAAAACTGCGCGCATGCGGAAGGCGGATTGCCGGGAAAAAGCCCAAGCTCTGTAACGATTCGCCGCATATCGAAATTCCGCCAAATTGCGCGAGAAAATAGGAGGCGATGCGTTCGTGCGCGAAATCCAACGGTATCGACATTTCGATACAACCAGCCGGGGATTTACCAATCGAAACGCTAGACCGAGCGTGTGAAGAATGATTACGATGTCTCAAAAGAACACCAAGAATGCGTGCCGTGACCCGCGGTACTAGGGGAGGGGAAGTGCAAGCCTGGTTTTCAACCACCGGGCCTGGCGCGATGGCGTCAGGTCGCATTTCGATTGGTTAGTGTAGGTCAATGGAACAACCACAACACGATTTAAGGCCTTTTCAGGCACAGAACACGTCGCGGCGTCTGATCTCGTTCGGCGCTGCCGTCATCCTTCAGGTAGGAATTATCTGGGCGCTTGCAACAGGACTCGCACAGCAGCTCGTCGAAAAGCTGCCGTCGGACATCACGACAGACATCGTGAAAGAAAAGCCGCCGGAGCAGCCGAAGACACCGCCGCCGCCGCCGCCGGATATGGTCAAGCCGCCGCCGGCCGTGATTCCGCCGCCGGATATCGTCATCGCGAATGACGCGCCGACGAATGCGATCACCGCGGTCACCACCAATCAGCCACCGGCCAAGCCGGCTGCTGTTGCGGCCACGCTTGCAAAAGGCCGTGGCAACGACTGCGCGTCGAACTCCTATCCGCCGCTGGCCGTGCGCCTGAACCACGAAGGTTCGACGACGCTCACGGTCGAGATCGGTCAGGATGGCGGCGTGACGGGCACTGCGGTGTCCAATTCGAGCGGTTATCCGGAGTTGGATGAAGCCGCGCAGAAATGCGTCCAGAATCACTGGCACTTTTCACCCGCCACGCAGAATGGCGCGCCGGTAGCATCCTCCAAGCAATACAGAATTGTTTGGAAATTGAGATAAGGCCGCGCCCCGACGGGCCGGTTACGTTTTGGGTTTTCTAATTTTACGGAGTGTTGAAGACATGATCTCGAAGAAACTGGCGATCGCTGCTGCCGTCGCCCTCATGGCCGGACTGAGCTTCGGCCCGGCTTCCGCGCAGAATAACCAGCCGCCGGCTCCCGCGATGGCTTCGCCGTCCGCGACGCCGGGTGCCGATCAGTCGGCAACACCTGCCGCTGGCGATCAGACCGCTGCGCCGGCCGCCGATCAGATGGCGCCGCCGCCGGCCGCTGCTCCGGCTCCCGCCGCGCCGCCGCCGGCTGCCGGTGCTCCGGCAACCGCACAGGCCAACCCGTACGGTCTTGGCG
>JBQCJO010000223.1:0-8285 GCA_051952735.1 Rhizomicrobium sp. | reverse complement strand
CAAGGTGTTGAGCCACGGATAGGCCTTACCCGCATCGCCGGTGATCGGTGCTTCGATCTCAAGCCCGGCCGGCAGCAGATCGATGGCGCCCATCTGCCGGTAATAGTTGTTCTGCATCTGGCCATCGATGGCGATGATCACGCGATCGTTCTGCTTGAGCGAGGCAAGATCGGCGGGTTGGCCGGACATGGTCCACACCGTCTTCTTGATGGTGAGGCCGTTGGCTTCTTCCGGCAGCGGGATGGACGGCGTGCCCTGCACCGACACCGTGCGCCACACGCCGGCATCGCCGCGATTGAGGATCGTGATCCCTTTCTGCAGTTGCGCCAGCGTGGGCGACAGACGCACGGCGCCGTCGCGCGGCGTCTGCGGCTGGCCGTTGACGACGATGTTGAGCGGCATGCGCTGCTTGGACAACTCATACGCCGCGCGCAGCATCCATGCCTTTTCCTGCGTGGTGGTGGCGTTGAGACGCATGTTCACATCGTCCACGCGCTTCATCAGCGCAGGAACGATCTCCGGATCGCCGCCTTCCATCGCGAGCGCTGTGGTCCCGGCGAGATCGCGCACCAGCGAGCCGTAATCGTCGCGGCTGTAGGTGAGCGGATCGGCCTTCATGATGATATTGCGGGCGCGATTGAAGGCGAAGTTGGCACGCGACTTGTCGCCCGCCTGCGCCGCGGCCGCACCGGTAAGCGCCGCAGCGATGGCGTTGTTCCATTCGTTGCCGCGCGTGTCGGAGAAGTAGCGCAGATCGGAGAGATTCACCTGCCCCATCTTTGCCAGCACATAGAAGGCATAGGCGCGCGTGGCATCGTCATTGGAGTCGGATGTCGCCGTCTGCTTCAGCCAGTTCGCGCCGCGCTTCAGCGCGTCGTTGGGAACGACATAGCCTTTCGGCTTGGCCTGGTTGAGGAAATCGAGCGCGAAGACGCTGATCCACGGATCGGCGTCATTGCCCGGACCCCACATGCCGAAATTGCCGGCATAGTTCTGCATGTCGAGCACATTGTTGACCGCTTCCTGGATGCGGTCATGCAACGCCTGATCCTTCGGCAACCCGGCGAGGCCCGCCAGATCGTTGAAGTAGAGAAGCGGCATGGCGCGGCTCGTCGTCTGCTCGATGCAGCCATACGGATATTTATCGAGCCAGCGCAGCAGGCCTGGGACATCGTTGTAGCCGCGGCTGGAGGAGACGTTGATCGCAGCCGTGAGCGTGCTTGGGACGACGTCACTCACAAGCTGCGCATTCGCGGTGAAGCTCTGATGCGCGCCCTGGAGCTGGATGTCGTCCCGCGCGAGATCGAGCTGCGGTGCGCGCACCTGGATCGGCCATGAGCGCTGCACCTTGAAGCCTTTCGGCCCGGTGACCTTCAGCGTGATGTTCGCGATGCCGAGGCCGCGACCGTCCAACTCTATCGGCACGAGAATGCGCTGACCGCGATTGAGCGGACGGGTGATGACCGTCTGCCCGCCTGCGGGCACGCCAACGGGACCGGAGGTCGTGATGGTGGCGGTGTAGCTGCCGTTGCCGCCTTCGACATTGTTCATGTTGAGCGCGGCTTGCGCCTTATCGCCGGGCGCGAGGAAACGCGGCAACACGATATCGGCCACGATGGGATCGCGCACGGTGAGCGGGCGGTCGGCATGACCGATCTTGTCCTTCGTCCACGTGACGGCCATCAGGCGCAGCTCGCCATTGAAGTCCGGCACATCGACCGGCACTTGCGTCACGCCACCTGCACCGACTTTCACGAGGCCGGAGAACAGCGCGACGGTTTTCGTCGGCACCACCGCGAGGGGACGGCCACCGAAAGAGTCGCCACCTTCGCGGAGCGACCCGACCGGACCTTTTTCGGCGCGGATCAGGCGGCCGTAGTCGTCATGCATGCCGACGCCGAGCTTGCGCTTGCCGAAGTAATAGGTGACGGGATCCGGCGACTTGTAATCGGTAAGCTGCAGGATGCCTTCGTCCACCGCGGCGAGCGTTAGATAGGCTTCTTCGCCATCGCCCGCGCCTTTGATCGTGACGGGCAGATTGATGTGCTGACGCGGTAGCATTTTCTGTGGACCGCCGATGGTGGTCACAAGCGTGCGATCCGAATTGTCAACGCCGAGCCATGCCACGCCGATGGAGCGCACCGGCTCGCGGTTCGTCGCTTCGTTCAACGGGCGATAGGCAGTAACGAGCACATAGGCGCCCGCGCCCCAATCTGCCGACACCGGAATGTCGATACTGGTGCCGCCGGCCGGCGCATTGATGAGCTTGGACGAGAACACCTTGTCGCCCGCGACGACGACGAGCGCCTGACCGTTCGCATCCGGCTTGATCGACACATGCGCGGTGGTTCCCGGCTTATACGCCGGCTTGTCGGCGGCGACGGGGATGCGATCCGGACGATCGCCATTCGCACTCGCGGCCCAGCCGGAATAGAAGCGATAGGAACTCGCCGCGCCGGTCTTTGGATCGGTGATGGTGAGGCGATAGGTGCCCCACGGCATCTGCTGCGTCAGGCGCGCGGCTTTCACCGCATTGATTGCGAGCGAGCCGGAGGTGACAAGGCGGTCGCGTGTGACGGACTGGTACTTCCACTCGCCGTTCGTCTGGTACCATTGATAGGTCGTGTTCTCTTTCACCCAGGTATAGGTGAGACCGGACAGCGCGATGCGCTTGCCGCTCGCATCCACCGCGATAGCTTCGAAGCCGGCGGGCGCGTTCTCCGCGACGGAGCCGCCGTCGAAATCGGGCAAAATACCGATCGCGACATCATGCGTGCGCACCGGAACGTCGACAGACTTGTCGGTGGTGCGGCCGCCGGGTTCGTGGATCGAGATCTTGATCGACGCCTTCAGCGGCAACGTCGTGTCGGAAATATCGCCGATGGTGCCAGTGGCGGTCGTGACGCCCTGCCCATCCGTATCCGGCACGCTCACATCAACATCGACGTCCGAGAAGGAATCGTCCACACGGCCAAACTGGTAGTTGGAGAATTGCGGATAAGGATCGCTGTCGGTGGTCAGCTTCGCGCTGCCCTCGCCTGACAAGCCCGATGCCGGCGCGCCATAGAGGAAGCGGCTGTCCACCTTCACATGAAAGTCTTGATTGGCGCGCAGCACTTTCTCCTGCGGCGTAAGCACGACCTTCAAACGCTGCGGCACGAAGTCGGCGACGTCGAACTGCACGCGTCCGACCGCGGCGCCTTTTGGATCGATGTAGGCCGCGATCTGCCAGCGGCCATGCGGCGAGGTGTTGCGTAGCGTGACATTCCACACCGCGGTGCCCGCCGCGAGCGAGTGGCCCGGAACGGTGGTGCGCGCGAATTCCATGCCGTCGGGGCGCTGCGCGATCAGCGTGAGCGGTGCGGTGACGGCGGCGCCGATGCGGTCGCGCAGCATCGCTGTCGCATGCACCGTTTCGCCGGGACGATAGACGCCCCGCTCCGTATACAAATAAGCGTCGATCGGGCCGGGCGTGTCGCGGCCGCCGACGCCGCGATCGGTGAGATCGAAGGACGGGCGACGCAAGTCGAGGAAGCTGAAATCCTCGTTGCGGCCATAGGCCATCACCACAACGGGTTCGTCGCCGCCCTTGCCGTTGAACAGCGGCGCGTCGAAATCGGCGCGGCCGGTGCCGTCTGTCGTTACGGTGGAAAGCACGTTGTTGTTGCGCGCCACGAGCGTGAGCTTGATGCCGCTCATCGGCTTGGCTGTCGCATAAGACCGCGCGAACACCGCCATGCCGTTCTGGCCCTGAAACGTGGTGAGCGCGATGTCGGAATCGATCACCCACTGGGTCGCCAGCTCGCTGGAATCGTAGTCGTCGCTATCCGACGCCTTGGCTTTCGCCGCGTCCTGCGCCACCAGCACATACGCGCCGGGCGGCTTGCCTTTCAGGATGTCACGGATCGGGATGAGGGTGACGACGCTGTCGTTCTTGACGTTCGCCACATCCATCGAACCCTGCCACACGACGGAGCCCTGACTGTTTTCGAGTTGCGTCTCGTCGTAGGAATAGAGCGTGGTCTGATCGACTGTGCCGCTTTCGATCTGCGACAGGAGCCGGTCGCCGACGCGGATGATCTTTAGCTTCAGCTTGTCGATATTGACCGTGGTGACGGGAACGCCATCGGCGTTGTCGCGCGGTAACACGATGCCGCCGGAGAAACGCACCAGCGAGGGCTTGTCGCGCAGCTCGACCGGAACGGTCTCTTCTTCAAAGAGCTTGTCCCCTGCCTTGTCGGGGAACCCCTTTTTGAGCGTGACGGTGTAGGTGGCGTTGAAGCTGAGGCCGGCGATGCACAGGCGCTGGTCCAGCGCGCGGACGACGATGCGCGTGTCCGGGTCGATCGTCAGATAGTCTTCGTAATGGGTGCGGCCCGAGACATCGAGGTCGCGGGTGAACACCAGGCAGGCTTCGGGTTGCGCATGGCTGGTGTCGATCTCCAGCCGGTGGAAGGCGAAGTCCTCCAGCGCGGCTTGCTGTTGCGGATTGTGGGTGCCGGTGACGGCGGTGACGCCATTGGCGATGCGGCCGAAGAAGCCGGTGTCGGACGTACTATTCTTGCCGCCGAGGATGAAGAAAAGGCCCAATACAAGAACAACGGCGCCGGCAATGGCCGCGCCGATGAGAGTATTCCGATTGAACATGATCGCCCCCGAGCCGCCGCGTTCTGCAGCGCCTCAAAACCTATCGCCGGACCGTGATTCCGGCAATTCGGGACGATCACAGAAGATGTTGGCGGAGCTGTGTCGGGTTTGCGGAAAACCGGCGTCAGGTGAAAATTATCGGGCGAAAATTATTCCGCCGGCGCGGTCATCGTCCCTGCCGCGACCTTCGCCATGATGGTACGCCGGATCACCGAACGCATAGTCACGTACTGGATGACGAAGAGCACCAGCGGCCCGACCGTCGGCACGAAGGCGTTATAGGGCGCCCATTCCTTCAGGCCATAACGCCAGGCGATGAAGAGATTGCCCGCGGCCATCGCGAAATAGAGCGCCGACCAGATGTAGCCCCACATCACCAGAAAACCTTCCGACGCGTGATCCTTGACGATGGGCGGCATGTAGCGAAGCTGCCAGCCGCGCTGGAGCATGACGGTGGCGATGGCGAAGCCCGCGATGCTGGGCTTGATCATCACGAAGCGCGGGTCCTTGGTCAGCAAGGTCGCGGTGCCGAGCACAAGCACCAGCGCCAGGCTGGCATATTGCATCAACTCGATCTTGTGGCGGCGGGATTTCAGCCAGATGAACTGCAGCACCCCGGTGACGATGCCCGCACCGGTGGCGATGATGATGTCGTTCGTGACCTCATAGATCGCGATAAAGATGATCGTCGACAAAAAGTCTCCGACCAGCGGCCGGAAGGCCCTGAGCAAATTCATCATCGCTGAAACTCCGAGTGCTTACGCCGGGCGCCAGTTGCCGTGGAAGCCGAAGGGTACGCGGCGCGGCAGCATCGCCTCGCCGACCGGACCTTTGGCGACATCCTTGGCATCGAAGACCACGAAGCCGCTCTTGTCGGTGGAAGGGTGATAGACGGTGGTAACGAGCCAGCCATCTCCCTCTCCGGCATTGGCAGAACGCGGCACAAAAACAGGCTCACCCGGCATCCCGTCCTGGAAGGTATAGACGGCCTTCTTCCCCGTCCCGAAGTCCATATGGGCGATGGAGTCGAATTTTACATCGGTCCCGAAGCGGGAATTCGCGGCGAAATAGCCGTGGCAATATGCGAGGCCCGCATGGCGCTCATCGAGACGTGGAAACTCGCCCGGCATGTCGTCGATATATTCCCGCTTGATGGTGTTGCTGTTGCCGGCGAGATCGAACGTCCAACGCGCCAGCCGCGCACCGGACTGTTTGCCCGGCGAGCCATCGGCGCTCGGGAAGAGCGGCGCGACGTCGTATTGCATGACATCGACATAAATCTTGTCTCCGTCTTCCCACATGTTCATCGGGTGGAAGACATAGCAGGCGTCCGTCGTGAACCACCGGATGGACTTCACGTCGCCGTCGCGGCGCATGACGCCGACATGGCTGCCCTTCTCCGGCTCCCATGCGAAAGCAGGCTTGCCGTTCATCGCACGATTGAGATCGCCCGTCAGCGGCAGCACAGGGAACATCACGTAATTCCGCGTGACGAAGAAGTCGTGCACCATGCTGCAGAACGGCGCCTCGAACATGTCGAGCCGCGTGACCTTGCCGGTCTTGTCGGCGACGCCATAGGCCAGGTTCTTCGAGAAGAAGCCGGGGCCTGCGGAATAGCCGAAATAGACCATCTCGCCGGTTTCGGGATCCATCTTCGGATGCGCGGTGAAGCGCAGCGCGTCACGCGTGTAGTCGCGATAGCCGCGTGATTCCAGCGTGACCGGATCGAGCTCGAAGGGATTGTGGCCTTCTTCCAGCGCCAGCAGACGATTGCCGTGCCACACGATGTTCGTATTACCGACGCCGCCATCCTTGCCGACGACAGACGGATCGGACGTCATCGGATTGCCGAAGGTGCCGAACAGGGAACGCCCGGCTTCTTTCTCGATCAAATATTTGTTCGTGTGCACATAGCGGTTCAGGTACGAAACTCCGCCATCCGCGATGTGGAAACCGTGAATCATGCCGTCGCCCGCGAACCAGTGATGGTTCGGGTCGCGCGGCTCGAATTGGGGATTGGGACCGTTGCGGTAGTAGCTGCCGCGCAGTGTTTTGGGAATTTCGCCAATGATCGACAGGTTCGGAAAATCGTCTTCACTGCGGACCGGCGCGAAATTGCCGGCGAGATACGGGTTGATGCGGACAGGGGCGTTCATGGCGGACCTCCCAAACATCTCATTTTAATTTTACTGTGTAAATCTATAAGATCAGTGCTAGGTGGTTTCAAGACCGGAACTGGAATTTTTTATGCCCCGCACATTATCGACCGCAGAAGTCGCCGATTTCCGCGAAAAACTTTGCGATGTCGCCGCCCGCATGTTCGCGGAGCACGGCAAAGACGGCTTCACGATGCGCGAACTGGCGTCGCAACTGGGCGTGAGCCCGATGACGCCATACCGGTATTTTCACGACAAGGATGAAATCCTTGCGGCTGTTCGCGCGCGAATCTTCCTGCAGTTCGCCGTCACTTTGGAGCAGGCCTACGCAACGCCTGGCGATGCCGGCGACCGCGCGCGCCATGCGAGCGAAGCTTACGTTCGTTTCGCGTTGGAGAATCCATCTTCCTACAAGCTGATGTTCGATATGAGCCAGCCGGAAGACGGAAATTATCCGGAGCTTGCGCAGGCGGCGGCGCGCGCGCGCAAAACGATGACACGCCACATCCCCGGCATGATCGAAGCCGGGATGCTCGAAGGCGATCCCGAAGTCATCGGGCATGTCTTCTGGGTGATCCTGCACGGCGTGGTGACGTTGCAGCTTTCCGGAAAGCTCGATCCGGAATGCGACATGCAGAAGATTCTGGAAGAAGCGTTCGGCGCGGTGAGCCGCGGCTTCGCGCCGAAGCACTAGCTAGTTGTGATAAGCGCCGTAGAGCGCGGCGAAGCCCGATAGCGGGCCCAGCACCGAGATCGTGTCCCAGAACAGACTCGACGGCACGCGCACGACATCGCCCGGATAGATCATCGCGGCGGAGTCACTGTCGAGATAGATTTCCTTCGTATCACCGGCGTGGCGGACGTAGACGCCACCCTCGGTAGCTTTTTGCGTGTAGCCGCCGGCATCGGCGACGGCGTTCTGAATGCTCATGCCGTCGGTATAGGGATAAGAGCCGGGACGGTTCACTTCGCCCAAGACGTAGAACGGTCGATATTGCGAGACTTCCACATTCACACGCGGCTCTTTCAGGAAGCCATCCGCGAATTTCGCGGTGATCGCGCGCTCGACATCCGGCGCGGAAAGGCCACCGACTTTCACCTGCCCGATCAGCGGCAGGCTGACATAGCCGTTGCCGTCGACATCGAAGGTGCCGCCGAGATCGTCTTCGCCATAGACAATGACGCGAAGCTTATCGCCGGTGCCGAGCTTGTAAGTGTCGGCGATGGATGCGGGTGGCTGATAGGCGGCAGGCTGCGCACTCGCATCGTCCGCGCGCGCGGCATGGCTGCTTGCGATCGCCGCAAGAAGCATCGCCGCGGGCAAAGCCAGACGACGAACGAAGCCGGAAAAGCGCGCCCTTCTCATGGTGGCAGATTACGGTGTTAGGACTTTATAAAATGCTACGGATCGGCGGCTGGCCATGTGCCGTTTTGGGGCGGCCGATCTATCGATTTCCGCGGAAATGACGGGAAAAGTGGTGG
>JBQCJO010000222.1:0-3541 GCA_051952735.1 Rhizomicrobium sp. | reverse complement strand
CACCGAGCGCGGCGAAGTGCCGGAGACGCGCCGCGACCACGAAAGTGTGGAAGCCCATACCGGGCATCACTAGTCCAGCCGGAAGTCTCCTGCCGCGAGCCGCTGCGAAAGCGTCGCTGCTGCTTCTTCGGCGCTCAATGCGCCGGAATCGAAGGCGTATTTTTCGAACGCGCCCAGATCGGCAAATTGCCGGAAGAGATCGCGCACCGGCTCTTCGGCCCTCAGTCCATGCGTGCCGCGCGCCTGAACACGCGCAAACGTCACATCGGCACTGGCCGGCCGCAGAACAACGTAGTGCAGCGAAACATTTTTCACCGAAGCCGCTTCGCGAAATGGCTCCAGAAACCACGGCCCCACGATGCCGTCGATGATCGTGAAATATCCGCCGTCGGCGTAGGCCGTCGCCGCGGCCGCAATCGCGCGCGTCACCGTCTCGTTCTGCTTCTGCGATTCCGGCAGCCAGGGGAGCACATAACCGCTCTTGATATAGCGGTCGTAGAAGTCGTCCGTATGCAAATGCGCGGCAGGGCTTTCGCTCTGCCGCGCAAGAATGTCTGCAACGGTGGATTTCCCCGCGCCGGGCGGGCCGGTCAGGATGAGGACCGACCCTGCCATGGCATCAGGTGTTCATGCTGTCGAAGAAGTCGTCGTTGTTCTTCGAGGAGCGCAGCTTGTCGAGTAGGAACTCGATCGCATCGGTCGTGCCCATCGGCGCGAGGATGCGGCGCAGCACATGTGTTTTCGCGAGCACGCCTTTGGCCAGCAGCAATTCGTCTTTGCGGGTGCCGGATTTGAGAATGTCGATCGCCGGGAACACGCGCTTGTCCGCGACTTTGCGGTCCAGGATGATTTCGGAGTTACCCGTGCCTTTGAATTCTTCAAAGATCACTTCGTCCATGCGGCTGCCGGTATCGATCAGCGCGGTGGAGATGATGGTGAGCGATCCGCCTTCTTCGATATTGCGCGCCGCGCCGAAGAAGCGCTTGGGGCGCTGCAGCGCGTTCGCATCGACACCACCGGTCAGCACCTTGCCCGATGAGGGGACGACGGTGTTGTAGGCGCGGCCGAGGCGCGTGATGTTGTCGAGCAGGATGATGACGTCGCGCTTATGTTCGACGAGGCGCTTGGCCTTTTCGATCACCATTTCGGCGACCTGCACATGGCGTGTCGCCGGTTCGTCGAATGTCGAAGAAATCACTTCGCCGTTCACCGTGCGTTGCATGTCCGTCACTTCTTCCGGACGTTCGTCGATCAGAAGCACGATCAGGTAGCATTCGGGATGATTGGCGGAGATCGCCTTGGCGATGTTCTGCATCATGATCGTCTTGCCGACGCGCGGCGGCGCCACGATGAGGCAGCGCTGGCCCATGCCCTGTGGCGCGACGATGTCGATAACGCGGCCCGTCTTGTCTTTGATGGTCGGGTCCTTCAGCTCCATGTTGAGCCAGCGCGTCGGATAAAGCGGCGTGAGATTGTCGAAGTGGACCTTGTGCTTGATCTTCTCGGGGTCCTCGAAATTGATCGTCGAGACTTTCAGTAGCGCGAAATAGCGTTCGCCGTCCTTGGGCGAGCGGATCGGGCCTTCGACGGTGTCACCGGTGCGCAGGCCGAAGCGGCGGATCTGCGAGGGCGAAACGTAAATGTCGTCCGGGCCCGGCAGATAGTTGGATTCCGGCGAGCGCAGGAAGCCGAAGCCGTCCGGCAACGTCTCGACCACGCCCTGTCCGGTGATTTCCACATTGCGCTCGGCGAGTTCCTTCAGGATCGCGAACAGCATGTCCTGCTTGCGCATGGAGGAGGCGTTCTCGATCTCGAGCTCCTCGGCGAAGGACAAAAGGTCGGTGGGGGATTTGGACTTCAGGTCCTGCAGCTTCATCGCCTGCAGGCCGTCTTGGATGGTCATTGGGTACTTACCTGGCACAAAGGTTGGTTGGGGAAGTTCCTGCCGCGAGAGCCGCCGAAAATGACCGGTCTGCGCTCAACGGAAGGTTAGGTGCCGCACCGCGCCGGTTGTCCGGGTCCGGCCTTCGCACCTTGGGCGCGGGGCACGGACTGCAATGCGGAAAGGGAGACTGGGGCTTATATAGACCGATTTTCGGGCCTTGCAAAGCCCGCCCCTCAGAAGGGCTGCACGATCACCAGGATGACGATCAGTGCCATCAGTACCGCCGGCACCTCGTTCAGGATGCGGTAGAAGCGCTCGGATTTGTCGTTAGCGTCGCGCGCGAACTTCTTCATGCAGATCGCGAAATAGCCGTGCAGGCCGGACATGATGATCACCAGCGCGAGCTTGGCATGCAGCCAATGCTCTTCCAGGATTCCCGGGATCAACCAGATCTGCAGCAGACCGAAGAACCAGGTGGCGATCATCGCCGGGTTCACGATCATGCGAAGAAGTTTGCGCTCCATGATCTTGAAGCGCTCGGACTCCGCCGAACCGACGGCCACCTGCGTGTGATAGACGAACAGCCGCGGCAGATAGAGCATGCCGCTCATCCACGCGATCACGCTGATCACATGGAGGGCGCGGATCCAGAGAATGTTGTTCGACAGAAACATCATCATGGGTTGCCGGCTCCAAATCCGCAGCGGGAGAATTCCTTCGGGCAGATGCGCCCCGGCCCGCAGGTGACCACAGCTTCGCCCAAAGCCGCGCGCGCGACCAGTCCCGCCAGACTGCCGATGAATGCTTCATCGGCGCCCACAGTGGACACGCGGATATAATCGGGCACGCCGTTCTCGCGCGCCAGCTTTCCATACTCGATGTCGAGCTCGACCAGCGTTTCGGAATGTTCGCTGACGAACGCGATGGGCGCCACGATGAGGCCCTTGCCTTGCGCGCCGGCGCGGCGGATTTCCGCATCGGTTGCCGGACCGATCCATTCCAGCGGGCCAACGCGGCTCTGATAGCAGATCTGCCAGTCGAGTCCGTTTATCCCCAGCCTGTCCACAATCGCAGCAGCGGTTTTTTCCACCTGCCACGAATAAGGATCGCCTTTCAAAACCGTGCGTTTGGGCAGCCCATGCGCGGATAGCAACAGGCGATAATCCACAGATGGCTTTTTCGTCTGCAGCGCCGATGCAATCCGTACCGCGACGCTTTCCACGAAACCTTTATCCCAGGGATAGCAACACACGCGCGTCGCCGGCGCGGTCAGGCCCGCGCGTTTGGCTGCCGCGCGCCAATCCACTTCGGACGACGCTGTCGTTGTCGTCGAGAATTGCGGATAGAGCGGCAACAGAACCACGCGATCCGGATTCCACGCCTTCGCCGCGCGCGCCGCATCGTCGGCAAAAGGCTTCCAGTAGCGCATCGCGATGAAGCACCGGGCCTCATACCCTTGTGCGTCAAGCGCCGATTCCAGAGCCGCTGCCTGGGTCTGTGTTTCCTTCACGATCGGCGAGGCGCCGCCGATTTTGGCGTAGATCTAGCGCGCCACCGGCCCGCGACGTTTTGCGATGAACGATCCCAGGGGGCCGCGGATGATTCCCGGCACCGAAAGGATCGCCGGATCGGTGAAAAGATTTTTCAGGAACGGCT
>JBQCJO010000221.1:0-7481 GCA_051952735.1 Rhizomicrobium sp. | reverse complement strand
CCTTCGACATGGCCGCCCGGCGCGATGATGAGCTTGAGGGCCGCGACGCGCCCTTCCACAAGACCGCCGATGGTGAGCTCGCACTCCGCCTCGAGGACGCCGCGAATGCGCAAGCTGCTTCTCAGATAGGACGGGGGAAATTCAATGCCGCCGCGTGCGTGCGCAAGACTGTCGTCGGAGCGGCGCGACAGGGCGAACATCGACAGTCCCATTCAAGGTCCAGCCCCCGCCGCCCTTCGCAAGGATCATGACAGATTGAGGAAGCGGGGCAAGCGTTTATCGATTGTGCGCACGATGGAATTTGAAATTGCTCGTTGAAAGAGAATTAACAAGTAGAACTCAACCTCCCTCTCCTCCCGAAGGGGGGAGGGTTGGGGTGAGGGGGATGAGCGATCTCGACAAATCAAAAAGAGCGCGTGCACCGGCTGTAAATCGCGTGCGCGCAAAACAGATGCGCCACGATCCTGTGTCATTGGAAAAATTCTTCTGGTCGCATCTGAGAAATCGTCAACTAGGGGGATTCAAATTCCGCAGACAAGTCCCGATCGGGCCTTACATTGCGGACTTTGTCTGCGACGTCGGGAAATTGGTTGTCGAATTGGATGGCCCGTTTCACGCAAACCGCAAGGAATATGACGCAAAGCGTGATCTCTATCTGGAACAGCTGGGATATCGCGTCTGGCGCTTTTCAAACGATTCCGCAGCGGATGACTGGCCGGCAACGCTACAATCCATTCTGCAGGCTTTGAGCTCCCCCTCACCCTAGTCCTCTCCCCCTTCGGGAGGAGAGGGGATTCTGGCGCGCCCCTTTTTAAACGACGTCCTTCGTCCGCTCGCGCAGCTTGAATTTCTGCATCTTGCCCGTGGAAGTTTTCGGGATCTCCGCGAAGACGACGTAGCGCGGGCATTTGTAGCGGGCGAGGTTCTGCTTGCAGAACTCGATCAGCTCGTCCGCTGTGACATTTTCGTGACCGGGCTTCTTTTCGACGAACGCGCACGGCGTTTCGCCCCATTTCTCGTCTTCCTTCGCCACGACGGCCACGAACATGACGGCCGGATGCTTGAGCAGCGTGTCCTCGACCTCGATGGAGGAGATGTTCTCGCCGCCCGAGATGATGATGTCCTTGGAGCGGTCCTTCAGTTGGATGTAGCCGTCCGCATGCATGACCCCAAGATCGCCGGAGTGAAACCAGCCGCCGGCGAACGCGTCCTGCGTGGCTTTCGGATTCTTGAGATAGCCCTTCATCACGATGTTGCCGCGGAACATGACTTCGCCCAGCGTTTCGCCGTCGGCGGGCGTCGGCTCCATCGTTTCGGGATCCATGACCGTCAGCGCGTCGAGCGCGTGATAGCGCACGCCCTGGCGCGCTTTCTTCGTCGCGCGATGGCCCTTGTCGAGCGCGTCCCAATCTTCCTTCCACTCGTTCACCACGGCGGGGCCGTAGGTTTCGGTGAGGCCGTAGACATGGGTGACGTTGAAGCCCGCATCCGCCATGCCTGCCAGCACCGCTTCCGGCGGCGGCGCGGCGGCGGTGATGAACTGCACCGTCCAGGGAATCTGCCGCCGTTCGTTGTCCGGCGCGTTGATGAGCGTGGACATCACGATCGGCGCGCCGCACATATGCGTGACCTTGTGTTCCAGGATGGCGTCGTAGATCGCCTGCGCGCGCACCCAGCGCAGGCACACATGCGTTCCGGCGACCACGGACAGCGACCACGGGAAACACCAGCCGTTGCAGTGAAACATCGGCAGCGTCCACAGATAGACCGGATGGCGCGGCATGTTCGCGGCGATGACGTTGCCATAGCCCATCAGCGCGGCGCCGCGATGATGAAAGACGACGCCCTTGGGATTGCCGGTCGTGCCGCTGGTGTAATTCAGCGACACCGCATCCCATTCGTCGGTGGGAAGCCGCGGCTCGAATGTTGGATCGCCTTCGGCAAGGAAGGCTTCATATTCGATCTCGCCCAGCTTCTCGCCGGTCTGGGAGAATTCCGGATCGTCATAGTCGATGACGATGGGTTTGGCTTTCGCGAGCTTCAGCGTCTCCTTGATGGTGGGCGCGAATTCGCGGTCGGTGATCAGCACCTTCGCTTCGCCGTGATCGAGGATGAACGCGAGCGCTGCGGCGTCGAGGCGCGTGTTGAGCGTGTTCAGAACCGCGCCCGTCATCGGAACGCCATAATGCGCCTCCAGCATCGGCGGCGTGTTGGCGAGCATCACCGCAACGGTGTCGCTCTTGCCGATGCCGCGCTGCGCCAGCGCGGAGGCGAGCTTGCGGGAGCGTTCGAAAAATTGCGCATAGGTGAAACGCTGCTTGCCATGAATCACCGCGACGCGATCGGGGAAAGTCCTGGCGGCGCGCTCCAGAAAACTGAGCGGCGTCAGCGGCTGATAATTCGCGGGGTTGCGGTCGAGGTCGGTGTTGTAGGGATTGCGGCTGCCGGCGGGTTTGAGCCTTGGCACCGGACGCGGCACGGCTGTGGCCCCGCGCCGCACGAAAGATTTGGGCGCGCGCGTGTTGCGCAAGGGCGCCGGTTTGGGCGCGGCCACGGTTTTGACCGCCTTGGCCCGCTTCTTGGCCGCCTTTGGCGCGGCTTTACGGGGCGATTTCTTCGCTTTTGCCCGAACGGTGGTCTTGCGGCGGGACGAAGACGTCCCCTTCGCGCGCTTGCGTGATGCCATGTGTCGAATGCCCGAAATTGCAGCCGGCGCGGAGGCTAGTGAAATGGTGTACGGCCATCAAGGATTCAACAATAGACGGGGCGATATCCTGTTGCTAGGACAGCCCCCGGAAGCGCGCAGGTAATCCGAATGGCGAATGGTGTGGAAGCGAGCGCGGGATGGAACCCGCTACGCGGAGTATATGCGTGGGTGATGCGCCAGGCGGAGGGACGCTTCGCATGGTGGGTCATGGCCGCCATCGCTTTCGCGGAAAGCTCGTTCCTGCCGATTCCGCCCGACCTCATGCTCATTCCGATGACGCTGGCCAACCGCAAGCGCGCCTTCGTGCTGGCGGCGTGGTGCACGTTCTGGTCGGTCGCGGGCGGCATGCTGGGCTATGCCATCGGCTCGCTGCTGTATGACTCGGTCGGCAAGTGGCTGATCAACGCCTATGGCATGGGCAGCGACATGGAAGCCTTCCGCCTTGCCTACAAGCAATGGGGCCCGTGGATCGTTCTGGTGCAGGGCCTCACGCCGATTCCCTACAAGCTGCTGACCATCTCTTCGGGCTTCGCGGGGCTGAGCCTTCCGTTCTTCATGCTGCTGTCGCTTATCACGCGCGGCACGCGCTTCTTCGGCGAGGCGACGCTGCTCTATTTCTTCGGAGCGAAGGTGAAGGAGATTCTCGACCGCTATCTGGAAGTCGCGCTGATCGTGTTCCTGGTGCTGGTGGTCGGCGGCGTGTTCCTGGCGCGCTACGTTTTCGGCGCGACGCTGTCGTAAAAAAGCCAAGCTTTGCCTATCCTGTGCGCCGGCTCTCGCTTTGAGAGCGGCTTTGCCTTGCGCTCTCGATGACAAACGCTTTCCGATCCGTCGTCGCTCTTCTGCTCTCGACACTCATCTTCCTGATGGGCGCCGGACTGCTGACGACATTGATTCCGGTGCGCGCGCATCTGGAGCATTTCTCCGATTTCGCGCTCGGCCTGATCGGCTCCTTCTATTATGTGGGCTTCGTCGCCGGCTGCTACACCGGCCCGCGCCTGTTCGCGCGCGCCGGCCATAGCCGCACCTTCGCCGTGGCGGCGGGCCTGGCGACGACAGCGGTTCTCCTTCAGGCGCTGCAGGTGAGCGTGATCGCGTGGATATTGACGCGCGGGCTGTTCGGTTTCGCCGCGGCGATGCTCTACATGACGATGGAAAGCTGGCTCAACGACCGCGCCACCAACGCCACGCGCGGGCGCATCTTCGCGTCCTACATGGTGGTGAACTATCTGGGCCTGATGCTGGGGCAGTGGTTGTTCGTCACGGGACGGCCGTCGAGTTTCTCGCTGTTCGCGCTGGACGCGATCTTCTACGCGCTCTGCCCGATCCCGGTCGGCCTCACTCGGACGCCGCAGCCGGCGGCGGTGAAAGTGCCCACGCTCGATCCGCTCAAGATCTTCCGGCTCTCGCCGGTGGGTGTCGCGGGCTGCATCGTCGTCGGCTTCGCCAATGCCGCGGTATGGGTGTTCCTGCCCGTCTATGCGCAGGACCACGGCATGACGCGCGGCGCGCTGGCGGCGCTGATGGTGGCGTTCACGCTGGGCGGTGCGTTGAGCCAATGGCCGGTAGGGCGGCTCTCCGACCGCATCGACCGGCGCTATGTGGTTGTCGGCGTCACGCTGTGCGCGGCGCTGGCGGGCATTTGCCTTTTCTTCTTCGGCGGCGGCAGCAGCAAGCCGCTGACGATGGCGCTGGTCTTCACTTTCGGTTTCCTGTCGCTGCCGCTTTACGGATTGTCCGTGGCGCACACCAACGACCGGCTGACGCGCGAGATGTTCGTGGAGGCTTCTGCCACGCTTCTTCTTATCAATGCCGTCGCTTCGGGTTTCGGCCCGGTGCTCGGCGCGCTGGTGACGACGCGCTTCGGCACCGCGTCGCTTTTCCTCTACACAGCGGCTTTCCATCTCGCGATGCTGGCCTTCACGCTCATCAGGCTCGCCGAGAAGGCCGCGCCGCCGGAAGAACTGCGCGAACCGTTCGAGCCCATGCCGCTGCAGACCGCATCGCCGGGCGTCGTCGAACTGGACCCACGCGCCTGAACAAAAAATAAGGCCGCCATCCCGGCGGCCTTATCGCTTCGCAATGGAAGGGACGCTTAGTCCTGTTCGAGCTCGCTCGAGAGGTTGTAGCTGTCCGGCGCCGGCGCGCCTTCATCCGGATTGGCGGGCTCGGTTCCTTCGATCGCCTGATCGGCCGGCGCCTCGAGGCCCGCGGTGGTTTCGGAGATCGGCTTCAGGCTCGCGCCCTTGCGGGCATTGCGCTTGGCGGCGCGTTCGCGCTTCGCATTCACGCGCGCAACCGCCAGATCGAGCTCGAGCTGCGAGCACAGGCCCAGCGTCACCGGATCGACCGCCTTGATGTTGGTCGCGTTCCAGTGCGAGCGCTCGCGGATCTTGGTGATGGTGGCCTTGGTGGTGCCGATCAACTTGACGATATCGGCGTCGGCGAATTCGGGATGGTTGCGGATGATCCAGTAGACCGCATCCGGCCTGTCCTGGCGCTTGGAGACCGGCGTGTAGCGCGGCACCTTCTTCACCTTCACCGGCGGCATCTTGTATTTCGACACCGCCATCTTCAGGCGCATCTTCGGGTTCTTCTCGGCTTCCTCGATCTGCTCGCGCGTGAGCTGGCCGGACGCCACCGGGTCCTGGCCCTTGATGCCCTTGGCCACGTCTTCGTCCGCGATGCCTTTCACTTCGAGCGGATGCAGGCCGCAGAAATCGGCGATCTGATCGAAGGTGAGCGAGGTGTTGTCCACCAGCCAGACAGCGGTGGCTTTGGGCATCAACGGGCGTTGCGGTTCGGCGGCCATGACAAAATCCTTTCGGTCCCGGGCGGGCCCTTCGGGGCTCCGTCCCTTCGCTCGATGGTTCGATTTTTCGAGGAAGGCCGGTGTTTTAGCGGGGATGACCCGCTTTTGAAAGGGAAATCTGAAAGGCCCGGAAAGCGCGATTTTCCGGCTATTTCCCGGCGCGCGCGATGCCGTCGGACACGAGTTTCATCGCGGCGTCCGCATCGATCCAGTGGCCGATGCGCGTCCATTTCGACGGTTCCAGATCCTTGTAGTGCTGGAAGAAGTGCTCGATCTGCTGGCGCAGAATTTCCGGCAGGTCGCGATAAGAGCGCACGCCGGTGTGATAGGGATGCAGATCGTCCACCGGCACGGCAACGAGTTTCTCATCCGGCCCCGCCTGATCTTCCATCACCAGAGCGCCGACCGGGCGGCAGCGCACCACGGCGCCGGGGATCACGGGCACGGCGGAATTGACAATAACATCGACGGGATCGCCGTCTTCCGAAAGCGTGTGCGGCACAAAACCGTAATTGCCCGGATAGAACATCGCGGTGTGCAGGAAGCGGTCGACGAAGAGAGCGCCGGAGGCTTTGTCCATCTCGTATTTCACCGGCAAACCGCCCGCCGGAATTTCGATCACGACGTTGATGTCGCTCGGCGGGTTCTTGCCGGCCGGAATTTGCGAGAGGTCCATGGCGTTGCCTTCTAGTTGTTCTGATCGAACCGGAATTCCTCGATCACCGGCCCGCGCGCATAATCGCTGTAGCGCATCCATTTCGGAGCGATCCGCCAATAGGCGATCTTCGGCCATTTGGCGCGATCCCGGCCGTCCGGCCATGCCGCATAGTAGGCAGACAGATACACGGCATTCCCGGCATCGGTCATGCTCACCGGTGTCGCATTCCCCTCCATTTGCAATGTTTGCTCGCCGGGGCCGGAGAATGTGACGGATGCGCGCCCGTCGCGCAGCAAGTTCCCATGCTTGCGGCTCGTGGAAACCGTATCGAATACCACTTGCAGATCGTCGGTCACGGCGATGCCCACGAGCGCGGCCTGCGGCGCGCCGTCAGGTCCCAGCGATCCGACCACGGCAAGCTTGTGGCTGCGCATGTAAGCGAGCAACGCATCCCGATCCTGCGCAGCAGAAGTCATCGGTCACACCGTCAGCAGTATTTTTCCGATATGTCCGCTTCCGGCCATGCGGTCGTGTGCCTTCTGTGCCTGCGCAAGCGGGAAAGTGGAATCCACGATCGGGTTGATCTTGCCGGCGTCGATCAGCGGCCAGACCTCTTTCAGCACAGCGTCCCGGATCGCGCCTTTCTCCGCGTTGGAGCGCGCGCGCAATGTGGTGGCGAGCAGGGACAGGCGTTTCATCAGCATCGGCGCGAAGTTCACGTTCGCCTGCATGCCGCTCATGTAAGCGATGTTGACGATGCGGCCCCAGAGTGCCGCCGCGCTCATGTTGCGCTGGATATAGTCGCCACCCACCATGTCGAGCGTGACGTCGATGCCCTTGTCGCCGGTGGCTTTCTTCACCACCTCCACGAAATCCTCTTCCTTGTAGTTGATCGCGTGGCTGCCGAGTTTCTCGATCACGGCGCATTTCTCTTTTGTCGCCGCCGTCGAAAACACCTTGTGTCCGCGCGCCACGCAAAGCTGGATCGCGGCGGTGCCGATGCCACTGGTTCCGCCATGAATGAGAATGGTCTCGCCGGGCTTCAGCCGGGCGCTGTCCATAAGGTTGGTCCAGACCGTGAAATGCACTTCCGGCAGAGCCGCCGCATCCACCACACTCACGCCTTTTGGGACAGGCAGCAGGCATTTTTCCGACGCGACCGCGTATTCGGCATAACCGCCGCCGCCGAGCAGCGCGCATATCTTGTCGCCGACTTTATATTGAGTGACGTCCGCACCAAGTTCCGCGATCTCGCCGGATACTTCCATGCCGAGCGTGTCGGGCGCGCCCGGCGGCGGCGGATA
>JBQCJO010000220.1:0-2891 GCA_051952735.1 Rhizomicrobium sp. | reverse complement strand
GAGGCAACGAAAGCGTTGGAAGTATTCTGCGTGCTGCGGTTCTGGCCCGCGAACGTGCCCGACGTCGTTCCCGACAGATAGACGGTGCCATCCGAGCCGACGGTCAGTGCGCCGCCCTTGTCCTGCGCGCTGGTGCCGACATAAGCGACGGTGCTGGCAGTGGCCGAGGTGCCATTATCGGTGATGCCCATCACATAGGCATCGCCGCCGCCCGAACTCGGCGTGGTGATGGTAGCGGTGCCGCCGGTGAGGCTGGTGTTGGTGGTCGAGCCGGACAGATAAATCTGGTTGCCGGAAACGGCGATGCTGCTGATCGTTCCGCCATTCTGCAGATCGCCCAGATCCTGTGTCCACAGCGCTGTTTGTGTTGCATCGCCATTGGCATATTTGGACAGAACGGCATGGCCGTTCTGCACGCTGGCGACATAGAGGCTGCCATCGGATGCCGTTGTCATCGCTGACACTTGATCGCTGCCTGCGGTGCCGAACTGTTGCTCGTAGACAAGCTTGCCCGTGGAATCGAGCTGGGCGACGTAGGCATCCTGCTTGCCGCTGCTCGTCTGGCCCTTGCCGATAACGCCGGTTACCTGGCCGCCGATGAAGACATTGCCGTTCGCGTCCACGCTGATCGCGTTGGATTGGTTGGCGTTCAATGTCTGAAGCTGCTGGGTCCAGACCGGCGTTCCGTTCTTGTCGTATTTGGCGACGAAGCTGTCGTTCTTGCCGTTCGCGATGGACGTCGTCGTAAGCGCGGCGGTGCTGGAACCCGTGACATAGGCATTGCCGTTCTGATCGAGCGCCAGACCATATCCCGATGCGCTGCCGGCACTTCCCACCATCTGTGTCCACTGCACATTGCCAGCGGAATCATATTTGGTGAGATAGACGTCCTGAGTGCCCTGATTGAGCTGGCTCCCGAAATCGCCCGTGGCATTGCCCAGGACATAGATGTTGCCGCTCGAATCGACCGCACTCGCCTGCGCGTTCGTTGTGCCGGTCGTCGGATCGGCGTTGACGTTGAACACGCTTTGCGTTGTGCCGCTCGCAAGACCGGTGAGCTTGATGATGCGGCTCTGCTGATCGGCGGCGGCAGTTGAGGCCTCGCCTTTCGATGTGGAAGCCGTGGGCACAGGGCTGCCGGTCGAACCGACGAGATAGAGCGACGGCTGTGTCGAGGCCGCCGAGAAGGTGATCGTCTCGCCCGCACCCGGCGTCACGTTCAAGCCGTAGGAATTGGTCGTCGTGCTGTTTCCGGTCGAAGAAGTTTTCGTCGAGGAATCGGTGACTGTCTTTTGCAGGCGCGTCTTGAATCCGTCCGCATAGAGCTGCTGGTTCGCGTAGATGATGATGTTGTTGAGCGTTAGCGGGCCCTGCACCTGCGACAGATCGACGGGTACATCGGTCGTCGTGCCGCCCTTCTTGATCGAGATCGTGAAGCTCTGGCTGGTGCTGAGGCCCGACAGCGGATTGTTGATATTGGCGTCGTTTGTCAGCGTCTTCGTCGCATAAGAGAAGGACGGCAGCGGAAGCGTCGCGGTGCTGGTGACCGACGAACTTGTCGCGGCCGCCTGCAGCGTGAAATTGTTGAAGGATGTGGAAGAGATATAGGACTCGATCTGCTGCAGGCCGGTTTGGAAGCGCGTGTTGAAACCGTCGATCTGCCCGGGTGTCATGCCGCTGCGCTGGGCCATCTTCGCCAGATAGGAGAGGTTGTTGACCGCGTTATAGAGCGAGAACAGTTTTTGATTGTCCTGCTCGGTCTTCGCGTCGGCCTTCGTTCCGGCAGAGAGCGGCACATTGCTCGTGTCGAGGAAGTTCGTGATGCCGAGAACTTTTGCATCCTGCGCGGTCTGATCGACTTTGGAATAGTCTTCCCACGGCGGCGCGTCATCCGCAGTCGCGCTGTTGGCCGCCTTCTTCGCAGCCGTTGCCGACAGCAGCGCGGACGCGCTGCTCTGAGCAGTGCCGCTCGCGATCTGGGAGTTGAAGTAACTCACCAGCAGCGATGAATCGAAGCCGGGAACGGTTATTGCCATGGTTCCCGGATTTTCGGCTTCAAGGGGTTAAGGCGTTGCTAAACCGGCATTTGTTTGCTTAACGCGCCCTTAAGCGCGGTCGTGCGAAAAGGTGCGGATGGCTGCAAGCTCCAACGCGCATTACGAACACGGCCTCCGTTTCACCAGGCAAGGCCGCCACGCCGAAGCGATCGACTGCTATCAGAAGGCGCTCGCCGCAGCGCCCTCCGATCCACATGTGCTTTTTGCGCTAGGAAACACCGCCCGGGCCCTGGGCATGGCAAAGCCCGCGGAAGTGTTTTACCGCCAGGTGCTCGCGATCGTGCCGGAGCGCATCGAAGCGTTAATAAATCTTGCCAATCTGTTAAGAGCGAATGGCCAAGCCGAGGCGGCGCGCGATCTTTTGGCGCCGGCCCTGACGCGTAATCCACAAAGCGCGGAGCTCTGGCTGACATTGGGCTCTGTCTTCCGCGACACAGGCGATGCCAATGCGGCGGAAGAACATTATCGCCGTGCGCTCGAATTGAAACCGGGCTATGCCGCGGCGCTCGCCAATATTGCCGACATGCTGGCGGCAAGAGCCGCATTTGCCGATGCTCTGCCGCTCTACGACCACGCGCTGCGCGAAGAGCCGAACAACGCGCAAGCCCGGCTCAATCGTGCGATTCTTCATTTGCTGACAGGCAATTTGAAACAGGGCTGGCGAGATTATGACGCCCGTCTTCAAATTTCCGGCAAAGCGCCGCGCTGCGATCACGGTCTGGCGCGGTGGGAAGGTGAATCTCTTTCCGGCAAACGCCTGCTCGTGACGGCGGAGCAGGGCATTGGCGATCAGCTGATGTTCGCGAGCATGATCCGCGATCTTGCCGCCCGTGC
>JBQCJO010000219.1:0-6108 GCA_051952735.1 Rhizomicrobium sp. | reverse complement strand
AAAACAATTCATGAACCGGGCGCGAAGCGGACTCGCCGCTCGGGCGTTGTGTCGCAAATATTCCGGGGGACGCTTACGCAGCGCCCGCTTTTCGTTTTAAGTAAGCAGGCAAAAGAGAACTTTTCTTTCAGGGAGCGAGAAAATGGCGCGGGTTGCGGTGGTCACGGGTGGTACACGCGGGATCGGGGAAGCGATTTCGGTGGCGCTGAAGAAGGCGGGCTACAAGGTTGCCGCCAACTATGCGGGCAATGACGAACGCGCCAAGGCGTTCAGCCAGAAGCACGACATCCCGGTCTATAAATTCGACGTGGCGGATTTCGACGCGGTCTGCACAGCGTTGAAGGCCATTGCCGCCGACCTCGGTCCCATCGAGGTCGTGGTCAACAATGCCGGCATCACGCGCGACGCCACTATGAAGAAAATGGGCCGCGGCGGCTGGGACGAGGTGGTGGATACAAACCTCGGTGGCTGCTTCAACATGTGCAAGGCGGTGTGGGACGGGATGCTGGAACGGGGCTTTGGCCGCGTCGTGAACATCGGCTCCATCAACGGCCAGGCCGGCCAATACGGCCAGGTGAACTATGCCGCCGCCAAGTCCGGCATTCACGGTTTCACCAAGGCGTTGTCGCAGGAAGGCGCGTCCAAGGGCATCACCGTCAACGCCATCGCGCCCGGCTATATCGATACCGACATGGTCGCTGCCGTGCCCCAGCCGGTGCTGGACAAGATCATCGCCAAGATCCCCGTCGGCCGCCTCGGCAAGGCGGAAGAGATCGCCCGCGGCGTGCTCTTCCTGGTGGCGGACGATGCCGGCTTCGTCACCGGCTCCACCATCTCCATCAATGGCGGCCAGCATATGTATTGAGGTATTGAGCGGGGATGACGCTTCGCTCGCTCTTGGCCGAAAACCTCATCTGCGTTCGCGGAAACCGTCTGGTCTTCCGCGATGTGGGATTTCGCATCGAAGCGGGGAATGTCCTGTCGCTGGAAGGCCCGAACGGCGCGGGTAAATCGTCGCTTCTGCGCATGATCGCGGGATTTCTGCCCCCCGCTTCCGGTGCGGTAGTCCTGAACCACGAGGGCGGCGAGACCGTCGATGGCGAAGAACGCGGCCGTTACGTTGGCTGGCTCGGGCATCACGATGCCGCCAAGCCGCAGCTGACGCCGCGTGAAACGCTGCAGTTCTTTGCATCTCTCCATCGTGTCGCCGCCAATGTCGAAGCCGCCCTTGATGAAGTGGGCCTCGGCAAAGCGCGCGATCTTCCGTCGCAATATCTTTCCGCCGGTCAGAGGAAGCGCTTGTCGCTGGCGCGCCTGAAACTGCTTGGCCGCCCGCTCTGGCTTCTCGACGAACCGTTGGCTGCCCTCGATGCCGCAGGCAAAGCACTCGCCACGCAATTCATCGCTTCGCACGCCATGGCCGGCGGCATTGCAATCGTTGCTACGCATGAGCTGCTTGGCCTCGATTGTTCGCGATTGACGCTGACATGAACCCGTTCTCCGCCGTCCTTTTCCGCGACATGCGGCTCGCGACGCGCGCAGGGGGAAGCGCTGCATTGGCGTTGGCTTTTTTTGCAGGCGTGGCGACGCTGGTGCCGCTTGGCGTCGGCAGCGACCTGCATCTTCTCACGCGCATTGCCGGCGGTGTTCTCTGGATCGCGGCGGTGCTGGCGGCGCTGCTTTCGCTGGATCGCCTTTTTCAATCCGATTTCGAGGACGGCTCGCTCGATCTCATCGCGCTCTCGCCGCTCTCGCTGGAAGCGATGTCCTTCGCGAAGATCGCAGCGCACTGGCTGGTCACCGGATTGCCGTTGACGCTGCTTTCGCCCCTGTTGGGCATGCTGTTTGGATTGCCGAGCCAAGCTTATGTGCCGCTGATGGCCTCGCTCGCCATCGGCACGCCCGCTGTTTCCGCCATCGGCGCCATTGGCGCGGCGCTCACGCTTTCTATCCGGCGGGGCGGACTGATCCTGCCCTTCATCGTGCTGCCGCTCCTTGCACCCGCCGTCATCTTCGGCGCGGGCGCGGTGCTGGCGGCACTGGACGGATTGTCCAACGGTGCCTTCTGGCTGCTCGGCGCGTTTTCGCTGGTGGCCGTGCTTCTCGCGCCTTTTGCCGCCGCCGCCGCCGTGCGGCTCAATCTCGCAGGTTGATGGCGATGCTTGTTGCCCCGCGAGCGAAGGACTAGACGGCGCCATGGCCTCGATCTTCGAATTCGCCAATCCCAAGCGCTTCATGATCCTGAGCGGCGCAATTCTGCCGTGGCTCACGACGATCTGTGTCCTTTGCCTTGCTGCTGGCCTCTATCTCGGCTTCACCGCGCCGCCGGATTATCAGCAGGGCGAGACGGTGAAGATCATGTTCATCCACGTCCCCGCCGCTTGGGTCGCGATGATGTGTTACGGCCTGATGGCGGTCGCATCACTTCTCAGTCTGGTGAATCGTCATCCCCTCGCCGATGTTGCCGCGAAAGCAGCGGCCCCGCTGGGGGCTGTGTTCACGGTGCTTGCGCTCGTCACCGGCTCGCTCTGGGGCAAGCCGATGTGGGGCGCATACTGGGTATGGGATGCACGGCTGACGTCCTTCCTGCTGCTGCTCTTTCTCTATCTTGGATATATGGCACTCTGGAACGCCATCGAGGATGAAACGCGAGCAGCGCGGGCAACGGCCATCCTCGCACTGGTCGGTGTCGTAAACCTTCCCATCATCGAATTCTCCGTCGATTGGTGGAACACGCTGCATCAGGGCGAAAGCATCATCCGCAGCGGCGGTCCGCTGATCGCCGGCGTATTCTTGTGGCCGCTCGGCCTGATGGCCGTCGGCTACACGACGCTGTTCTTCACGCTCTGGATGATCCGCATCCGAACGGAGATCCTTGAACGCCGCGCGCGTGCGCTGATGCTGGGAGCGGCCTGATGGAAGCATTCTTCGCCATGGGCAAATATGCTGCCTATGTCTGGCCTGCCTATGGCGCGAGCCTGTTGGGAATCGGCCTGGCGGTCGTTTTCACGCTGACAGCCTATGCGCGCGCGAAACGCCGCCTTGCGACTTTGGAAACAGGCCAATGAGCCGCCTGATCTATGCCGTCCCGGTTCTGGCCTTCATTGCCGTCGCGGCTTTTTTCTTCGCCGGATTGCGCGAGCGCTCTCAAGTCGCACCGGATGTGCTGCCCTCCGTCCTCATCGGCAAGCCGGCTCCGGCGACCCCGCTGCCGGCGCTCGATGCGCAGAGCCGCGCCTTCACGGCAGCCGATCTGCGCAGCGGTCACGTCTCGATCGTGAATGTCTTTGCGTCCTGGTGCGCGCCGTGTCGACAGGAAGCGCCCGCCTTGCGTGCACTGTCGCAGCTCAAAGGCGTGGCGCTTTACGGCATGGTTCAGAAGGATACGCCGCAAAAGGTGCGCGCGTTCCTCGCCGACGTCGGCAATCCCTATTCCCGGATCGATCTGGATGCTGACGGTCGTGCCTCCATCGAATGGGGCGTCTATGGCGTGCCGGAGACGTTCATCATCGACCGCAACGGTATCATACGGCTGCGCTACGCGGGGCCCATCACAGCGGACGCACTGGCGAACACAATCCTGCCCGCCATCGAAAGCGCCCAAGGGCCGTCTTAAGACTTTCCCAACCATGATCTGCGAGGTTTCCCGCCATGCAGATCAATGCCGCCAGTCTCCTCGCCGCACAGCAGACCCGTCCGCAGGCGGCACCGCAAAGGGCTGCTGCAAAGCCGCAAGATGATCTGTTCGAGCCGTTGTTCGGCAAGGTCGAGCCGAAGCCGGCCGCAGCGACAACAAACGTGCAAGCCGCCTCACCCGCGCCGTTTGCCCGGCCAGGATCGCAGATCGACATTCGTATCTAGATATAGATGTCAGAGACGCTGACGGCGGATCAGTTTGCGCCGCGGCTTCTCAGCGCCGTTCGCAAAGGTTCCCGCTGCGGAAGCAATTGTCGCTAGAGACTTCACAAAACGCCCGCGCTCAGCCGCTGGAAGTGCTTCGAGAAGCGCGCGTTCCGCACGATCGGATGCCGCACGCGCCGATTTCAAGGCCTTGCGCCCCAATTGCGTGATCGCCACGGCGTTGGCGCGCGCGTCCTCTTCTGTCCGCTCGCGGGAGAGTAAGTCGCGATCCAGCATCCGGCGCACCATCTCAGCCAGGGTCGAGCGGTCGATGTTGGTCATTTCGACCAGCGCGGTCTGGCTGACGCCGTCATTGTTTTCAAGCGCCGCCAGAACCATGAATTGCTGGCGCGTCAGGTCGCGGCCATTGGTTTCGCGCGCATAGAGATCGCCGAACAATTGCTGGCAGCGTCGCATCAGGTAAGAAGGCGCGTCTTCAAGCTCAAAGCCACCATTCGCCTTGCGCTGCACCTTCGAAGTCATTGAGCCACCCCAAGAATTCCAGAAACATGCACACGGCACATAGCCGGCCCGCGCAGTTCTCTTTTTTTGACACGCCTGAAGAACAAGAAAGTTCTCGACGTGTTGCCCCGCGGGTCCCCTCGCGGACAACGAACCTTAGACAGATGGATGCGCGACGACAACAGTTTCGTGTCGCGAACGATCACAGCGCGACAAAATTTTTTCTGCTTTCATGGCTTGCAGCAATTCGGCAAATTTGTCAGCGCGATGCCAGAACGAGACAAGACCTTTCCGCCGTCACCCGGGCCGAACTTCGTCCGGCGCATTCCTGACGGCGATACGCATGAGCGCCATGTCTGCGCGCAATGCGAATACATTCATTATTCCAATCCGAAGATCGTCGTTGGTGCCGTTGTCACACAAGGCGACCACATTCTGTTGTGTCGCAGGGCGATCGAACCACGAAGAAACTTCTGGACCTTGCCTGCGGGTTATCTCGAAGAGCATGAGACGCCGCAGGATGGTGCAAAGCGCGAAGCACATGAAGAAGCGAATGCGCAGATCGAGATCGATGCATTATTGGCGGTCTATGCAGTGCCCCACATCAGTCAGGTTCATCTGATGTATCGCGCCCGTCTTGCGCACAACGGCTATTCGGCGGGTCCGGAAAGCCTGGAAGTGCGGTTGTTCGCCTGGGATGAAATCCCGTGGGATCAGCTTGCTTTTCCCAGCGTAAAATGGGCGCTGGACCATTGGAAAGAAAGCAAAGAGTTGAAAGGGTTTAGCCCCTTCACCAATCCGATTTGGGTGCCCGGACGGGCGCCCTAACTTTCCGGCTTCTCCTCGATCTGGTGCCTCATGACCAGCGGGGTTTGCGCCAATGCAAACAGCATGACGAGAGGGATCACGGCCCAGACTTTGAAGTCGACCCAGATGTCGGTGGAAAAATTGCGCCATATGATTTCGTTCAGCGCCGCCAAACCGAACGCGAAGAATCCCCAGCGCCAAGTCAGCTTCCGCCATCCGATTTCGTCGAGCTCGAAGGCTTGCGCAAACACCACTTTGATGAAGAGACGGTTGAAGGCGAGGCCGCCCAGAAGAACGGCGCCGAAAATTCCGTAGACGACGGTGAGCTTCATCTTGATGAATGTGTCGTTCTGTAAATAGAGCGTGAGCCCGCCGAATACGACGACGATGATCGCGGTGACCAGCGGCATGGGGGAAATCTTCCGCGTCCGGGCATAGCCGATCGCGAGCGCGGCGAGCGAGGCCGCCATGAACACGGCTGTGGCCTTGAAGATGTCGCCGAACTTGAAAGCGGCAAAGAACAGGACGAGCGGTCCCAGATCGAGCGCCAGTTTCAGCAAGGGCGATTGTTGCTGCTTGGACACTCCGCTCATGACGCACCCGTCAGCGCATTGGCGAAGGCTTGCGCATCAAAGGGTTGCAGGTCGGTCGCGGCTTCGCCCACGCCGATGAAATGCACGGGCAATCCGAATTTTTCCGCCAGCGCCACGATGATCCCCCCTTTGGCAGTGCCGTCCAGCTTCGTCATTACCAGTCCCGTCAGCGGGACCGCTGCCTTGAATGCTTCCACCTGCGACAACGCGTTTTGGCCTGTCGTAGCGTCGAGGACCAGCAGCGTCGCATGCGGCGCCGAAGGGTCGAGTTTCCGGATCACCCGAACGATCTTCTCAAGTTCGCCCATAAGACCGGCTTTGTTCTGGAGCCGGCCCGCCGTGTCGA
>JBQCJO010000218.1:0-3131 GCA_051952735.1 Rhizomicrobium sp. | reverse complement strand
ATCAACTCTTCATGTGTGGCGCGCAGGCTGGGCGTGGGATCGCCCTTCACCGTGCGATGGTTCAGCGTGCGGGAAGTGGTGAAGCCCAGCGCGCCGGCGCGCATGGCTTCGGCGGTCAGCGCGCGCATCTGCGCGATGTCTTTCTCGTTCGCCGGTTCCAGCTTCGCGCCGCGCTCGCCCATCACATAGACGCGCAACGCGCCATGCGGAAGCTGCGCGCACACGTCGATATCGCGCGCCTTCTGGCCCAGCGCATCGAGGTAGTCGCCGAACGATTCCCAATTCCATTTCAGGCCTTCGTGGAGCGCGGCGCCCGGAATGTCCTCCACGCCTTCCATCAATTCGATGAGACGGCCGTGATCTTCCTGGCGCACCGGCGCAAAACCAACGCCGCAATTGCCCATCACCACGGTGGTCACGCCATGCCAGCTCGAGGGCTGCATGCGCGCATCCCACGTTGCCTGCCCGTCATAATGCGTGTGGATGTCCACGAAGCCGGGCGTGACGAGCAGGCCTTTGGCGTCGATCTCTTCCGCGCCTTTGCCGCTGACCTTGCCGACAGCGGCGATCTTGCCACCCTTCACCGCGACATCGGCTTCGCGCACCGCGCCACCCAAACCATCGGCGACATTGGCGCCACGGATCACGAGATCGAATTCCGCCATGACTCTCTCCTAACCCAACCGCGCCAGCGCGCTCACGACCTGATCGGTCTTTTCGATGGTGACCATGTGACCGGCCTCCGGGATCGCGACGAGTTCCGCGCCCTTGATGCCTTTCTTCCACGCTTGCGCATACACGGGCGAAATCAGCCGGTCGCTGTCGCCCCATATGAGAAGCGTCTTCGCCTTGATGCGATAGAGCCGCGACGACAATCCGCGCTCCGGAATCGGAAACAGGATTTTTCCCGCCATGCCAAGCTGGCGCGCATTGGTGACAAGAAAGCCCTTCAGCCATTCCGGGTCGTCGATGCGCGTGTTCGCGGTCAGCAGCGCCGCACCCTGCGCCGCGTCATAGAACAGAAGGTTTGGATATTCATACGGCATCGTGGCGAAGAGGTCGGGGATGGGATGATCGTCCATCCACAATCCCGCCGGCGCGATGAGGCCGAGCCGCGTGGTGTCATGCGGCGCAATCGCCGCCATCTCCGCCGCGATCATGCCGCCCATGGAATGGCCGACAAGGATCGGGTCTTTCAGGCCCAGCGCATCAATGACGTCCGCGGTATGCAGCGCGAAGTCGAGCATGTCGCGGATGTCGCCACACTCCTCGCTGTCGCCGTAACCGGGCAGCAGCGGCGCGTAGAGATGATATTTCTGCGAAAGCTTCTCCAGCAACGGATCGCCGGGCAGCACGCCACCCGCGCCATGCAGGAACACCAGCGGCGTTCCCGAACCTCCCTCGTAATAGCGAACCGGAACGCGTGGCGCGGCGATGGTCTTGAGCGTGAGCGCCATCTTTATTCTCCCGCCATCATCGGCGCGGCGTTCACCTTGGGCAGGCTTCCGGGTTTCGCCTGGTTGGCGATGGGGTGACACCAGAAGCGTTCGTCATCTGCGAATTCCGGGAAGAAGTGGCGCAGCTTGGGCATCACCTTCTCGGCGAAAAGCTGCGTGGAATACATCGCCTTCTCTTTTGGCATGTCGCCCACATGCATTAGGCAGAAGATATTGCCGACGCGCAGCGTCTTGATCAGATCTTCCATGCGCTGGCGCACGGTCTCGGGCGATCCGGCGATCACATGGCCACCTTCGATCAATTCTTCCCAGGTGACGTTCGCATAGCCTTTCGGCGGTGCGTATTGCGACAGCGCGCCGGTCTGGATCGTCTTGATGGTGCGATAGCCCGGCGCATCTGCGAAGCCCGCGAACACATGCAGGCAGCGATTGTAGAAATAGAGAATGTGCTTCTCGTACAGCTTGCGCGCTTCGGCATCGGTTTCCGCCACGCATATTGTCTGCGCGAAACCGGCGCGATAGGGCGAAGCGTCCGGCGCGCCGCGCTCTTCCACCCGCCGCCAATAGCCATCCATCAACGCCTTGGCGCGCAGATAGCCGCTGAACGACAGGTAAGAGTACGAGTAAGTGTTGTCGATGCAGAAATCATAGGTCTCGACCGAACCGCCGCCGGGAATATGGATCGGCGGCGGGTTCTGGATCGGCCGCGGCCAGATGTTCACATGGCGCAGCTTGGTGTAGCGGCCGTTCCACGCAAACGGATCGGGCTCACTCCAGGCCTTGCGGATCAGATCATGCGCTTCCTGATATTTCTCGCGCGTCAGCGCCGGGATCTGGCCATAGCAATAGTTCGTGTCCATCGAGGTGCCGACGGGGAAACCCGCGACCAGCCGCCCGCCGGAGATGCAATCCAGCATCGCGAATTCTTCCGCCACGCGGATCGGCGGGTTGTAGAGCGCAATGGAATTGCCCAGCACGACAAGGCCCACATCCTTCGTGCGCCGCGCCAGCCCGGCCGCGATGATATTCGGCGAGGGCATGATGCCGTAGCCGTTCTGGTGATGCTCGTTCACACCGATGCCATCGAAGCCGAGCGTGCCAGCATACTCCAGCAGGTCCATATAGGTGTTGTAGACTTCGTTGCTCTTCACCGGATCGAACAGCCGCGAGTTGATGTCCACCCACACCGAATGGTTCTTCTCCCGGAAATCATCCGGCAGATAGGGCCAGGGCATCAGGTTGAACCAGGTGAACTTCATGGACGTTCTCCGGTTGCTTTATTCTATGCGGTGATGCCGAGCGCCTTCACCGCGAAATCCTTCGCGCTTTTGTAATCGGCCTTGCCGTTGGGCGCGCGCAAATTCACTTCCGAGATCAGGATGCGTTTGGGCGTCTTGTAGCCCGCCAACACGGTGCGCACGTGATCACGGAGCGCCTGCTCATCGAATTCGCTGCCATTGGCGAGTTTCACCACACCGGTGATCGCCTGCCCCCATTTTTCATCCGGCACGCCCAACACCAGCGCATCCTCGATGGTTGGATGCGTCTTCAACGCTTCTTCCACCTCTTCGGGGAAAACCTTCTCGCCCGCGGTGTTGATGCAGTTGTTGCCGCGGCCCAGCAGCGTGATCGCGCCATTCTCATCCACGCGCGCATGATCGCCGGGGATCGAGT
>JBQCJO010000217.1:0-2723 GCA_051952735.1 Rhizomicrobium sp. | reverse complement strand
GCGCAGGAACATCTCCACGAAGCTTTCGCCGCGCTTGGCCATGTCGTCCTTCACGCTTTGATCGCGGCTGGCGGTGTAGTTCGGCACGTCGTCGTCGCCGATATAATAGGTGTGCTCCAGCGGCAGGCGCGTTTCGCCTTGCTCGATCAGCTTCGCCGCCGTCATCGGGTCCTTGATCGCGGCGACGCGGTCCTTCAGGTCCATCGCGCGCACCTTGTCCCAGGTTTCGCCGCGGAAGGGCAGTGAGCATTGCAGGCCGAACATGAAGCCCGTGCCCTTCACCTGCAGGATCGCGGTCATGTCACGACCTGCGCACAGTTTCTCCAATCCTTCGACGCCGCGCTTGCCATCGCCTTTCGAAGGGCCGATGCCATAGCTGAACAGCACGCGGCTGCCGGGTTGATCGGCGATGGCGGCCAACACATCGCCCGTCGCGCCGACCGCTTGCATCAGCGCCTTGCGTGACGACACGGCCTTGTTGATCTCCACCAGCTCCGCCGGATCGGCGAAGGTGCCGGGAATGGAACGGCCGTCGGGTGCCTTGTGCGGCGCGAAGCGGTTGGTAGAGAAGCCGACAGCACCATCGTCAATCGCCTTGGCGACAATCGCCGCCATCCGCGTTTTTTCTTCCGCTGACGCCTGATCTTCGAACGAGCGATCGCCCATGACATAGTAGCGAACCGCACTATGGCCGACGAGACCGGCGAGATTGATGCCGGGGCGAAGTGTTTCCAGCGTGTCCAGATAGCTGCCGTAATCTTCCCACGTCCACGGCAGACCGCTCATGATCGCGTTGCGCGGAATGTCTTCAACCGACTCCATCATGCCCGCGAGGAATTCGCGGTCGGCCGGTTTGCACGGCGCGAAGGTCACACCGCAATTTCCCATGAGCGCGGTGGTGACGCCGTGCCAGCTGATCGGCGTCAAATCCGGATCCCAGCCTACTTGCGCATCCAGATGCGTGTGCAGGTCGATGAAGCCGGGCGAAACCGTGAGACCGTTTGCGTCGATCTCTTCCTTGCCCTTCGACGCGACCTTGCCGATCTCGGCGATCAGGCCATCCTTGATGCCGACGTCGCCGTTGAACGGTTCGCTGCCGGTGCCGTCCACGATGGTGCCGCCGCGGATCACGATGTCATGCGTCATGGGAAGCCCTCGCCAGAATATCTGTTGCGAGAAGTGTAGGCGCTTCGCGCGGCCTCGCAAACGAAAACGCCTCCGTTACCGCAGCGGCAACGAAGGCGTTCGTTACACGATTATGAAAAGCTCTAGTTCAGCTCCAGGCCCTTGAGCGAGCCTTCCTTGCGCCAGTCTTCGAGCAGCTTGATGAAGGCGATGGAGCCCGCGCCGTAAGGGCCGTTGCGCACGGCGGCGACGGAGGGCTTGCCTTCATTGTTGTAGTAGCCCGGCGTGCATTCCTCGAGGAATTGCTGGCGCATCATCGCGACGTCGATGATCGTCTGCACCCAGGCTTTCTCGGATTCTTCGTCCGGCTCGATCGTGCGCGCCTGCCGGTCGCCGGCTTCTTTGATCACATAGGCCATGTGCTGGCTCTGCGCGTTCAGCATGTGTGGGAAGTTCGCCGTGAAGCCCGACTGCGAGTTCGACACGATGAACAGGTTCGGGAAGCCGCGGGAGAAGAAACCGTGGAAGGTGGAGACACCATCTTTCCACTTGTCGGTCAGCGACAGGCCGCCTTTGCCATAGACTTCATAACCCGAACGGCGTGCGTAAGAGGTGCCGACTTCGAAGCCCGTGCCGTAGATCAGGCAATCGAGCTTGTATTCCTTGCCATTGGCGACGATGCCGTTCTCGGTGATGCGGTCCACGCCTTTGCCTTGCGTGTCCACCAGCGTGACGTTCGGGAGGTTGAACGTCGGCAGATAGTCGTCGTGGAAGCAGGGGCGTTTGCAGAACTGGCGATAGTACGGCTTCAGCGACTCCGCCACGTTCGGATCCTTCACGATCTCTTCCGCGCGGGCACGGATCTGCTCCATCTTGCGATAGTCCGCCAGCTCCAGCAGTTCGCCCGGATTGACCGCGCCAGCCTTGGCGCTGCGATTGCGCGCGATGACGCCCAGATTGACGATGATGTCCGTCCAGCCATCGTTCACCAGGTCTTCTTTTTGCGGAATGCCGGATAACAGCTCGTTGAAATTGTCCATGCGCGCTTGCTGCCAGCCCGGCTTGAGGCTCTTCACCCATTCCGGATCGGTCGGGCGGTTGGCGCGCACGTCGATGGAGGAGGGTGTGCGCTGGAAGACATAGAGATGCTTCGCGCTTGCACCCAGATGCGGCACGCACTGCACCGCGGTGGCGCCGGTGCCGATGATGCCGACGACTTTGTCTTTCAGCTTGTCGAGGCCGCCCATCGAAGTGCCGCCGGTGTAATCGTAATCCCAGCGCGAGGTGTGGAAGGAGTGGCCCTTAAAGCTTTCCACGCCCGGGATGCCCGGCAGCTTGGGGCGGTGCAGCGGGCCGTTCGCCATGATGACGAAGCGGGCGCGCATCGCGTCGCCCTTGTTCGTCGAGACGATCCAGCGCGATGACTTCTCATCCCAGCTCAGGTCTTTCACTTCCGTCTGGAAGACTGCTTTCTTGTAGAGATCGTAGTGCTCGCCGATCTGTTTGCAGTAGGCGAGGATTTCCGGCGCGCGGGTGTATTTCTCCACCGGCATGTAGCCGACTTCTTCGAGCAGCGGCAGATAGATGTAGCTTTCGAT
>JBQCJO010000216.1:0-3783 GCA_051952735.1 Rhizomicrobium sp. | reverse complement strand
CATCGGCGCCGCGCTCACGCTGGCGCAGGCTGATGGTTTGGCGCTCGCCGAAGAATCGGATCGGCTCGTCGATCACGCGTCTTCGCCCGATAAAGGCGCGACGATCGTGCTGGCCGACAATCTTTCGCGCATCAACGACGGTGCGGACCGCTTCGGGCAATTCCTGATCGAAGCGTTGACGAACCGAATCCGTTTGCGCGCGATGGAAGGCGGCGCCGGATTGGATCGTTGGACCGCGCTTCTGGAGAAGCTCAACCGTTCGTTCCTGCGGACCGGTGCGTTGCATCTGGACCCGCGGCAGACGATCCTTTCGGCGGACAAAGCCATTTCCGAGACCGCGCGCCGCGCGCGTTTGTGAGTTTTCATGCTCGTCGACAGCCATTGCCATCTCGATTTCCCCGAATTCGCGCCGGAGCTGGACGCCGTGGTGGCGCGGGCGCACGACGCCGGCGTGAAGACCTGCGTTTCCATCGGCACGACGCTGGTGAAGTTTCCGCAGGTTCTGGCCGTGGCGGAGCGCTTCGAAAATATCTGGTGCTCGGTCGGCATTCATCCGCATGAGGCGGAGCCCGAACTGATCGACGGACCTCAGCCGCTGATCGAGCGCGCGAAACATCCCAAGGTCGTCGGCATCGGCGAAACGGGGCTGGACTTCTATTACAACCATTCGCCGCGCGAACCGCAGATCGCGAATTTTCGCGCGCATATCGCGGCATCGCGCGAGCTGGGCCTGCCTTGCATCGTTCACACGCGCAATGCCGATCGGGAGACCGTGGACATTCTGCAAGAGGAAATGGGGAAGGGAGCGTTTCCCGGACTCATTCACTGCTTCACCGGCACACAGATGCTGGCGGATGCGGCGGTGGAGATGGGTTTCTGCATTTCGGTGTCCGGCATTGCGACGTTCAAGAAGTCCGAAGATTTGCGCGCGGTGCTGAAAACCGTTCCACTCGACAGATTGCTTGTCGAAACCGATGCTCCTTATCTCGCGCCGATGCCATATCGCGGTAAACGCAACGAGCCTTCCTTTGTCGTGAACACCGCCGCGATGCTGGCGGAGCTGAAAGGGGTCAGCACGGACGCGCTGGCCGCGGCGACAACCGACAATTTCTTTCGCCTGTTCACAAAGGCGAAGCGGCCGCAATGACTCTGGAAGTCACCATTCTAGGCTGTGGCTCTTCCAGCGGTGTGCCGCGTCTCGGCGGACCAGACGGCGCGGGCGATTGGGGCGCGTGCGATCCGGGCAATCCGAAGAACCGGCGGTCGCGCTGCTCGCTGCTGGTGCGCAAGCGGTCCGGCGAGGGCGAAACGGCGGTGCTGGTGGACACGTCGCCCGATCTGCGCGAACAGATGCTTGCGGCGCATTGCGGCAAGCTGGATGCGGTGTTCATCACGCACGATCATGCCGATCAGACGCATGGCATGGATGATGTTCGCGCCATCGCTTATGCCGCGCGCAAGCGCATCGACGTTTTCACCGACCGCGCCGCGCTGCAGAGCGTGATGCATAAGTTCGGCTACATCTTCGAAACTCCGGCCGGCAGCGGCTATCCGCCGATCATGACGATGCACGAATTGCCCGAGCCGTTCGCGGCGGTGAACGTGCCGGGGAAGGGCGGCGACCTTCCGGTTCTGGCATTTCGCCAGGGACATGGCCGCATCCATTCGCTCGGATTTCGTTTTGGGCCCGTCGCCTATTCCAGCGACGTGAACGAGCTGGACGCAGACGCGTTCGCGGCGCTGGACGGCGTGAAGCTGTGGATCGTGGATGCCTTGCGGCACGATCCGCATCCGACGCACGCCAATGTCGATACGGCGCTGAAGTGGATCGCGCGCGTGAAGCCACGACATGCCGTGCTCACCAATCTGCATATCGACCTGGACTACGAAACGCTCAAGCGCGCGTTGCCGGATGGCGTTGAGCCCGCTTATGACGGCATGCGGATCGCGGTCGATTGAATTTGCTCGCGCATCCCGCCGCGACATCGAGATGTTGTGGTTCTTTGGATGCGCGCTCCACGGCTGGTAGTTGAATTGCGGATTTATGGGGGTACCGCCCCCTCCCTCCACCTTTGACGCCACAGCTTTGCGGGGAGGAAAGAAAAACCGCCGCTTTTCAGCGACGGCTATGGTCCGGGCGTAGTTCCAGAGTTGGAAAGAATGTACGAGGGCACCGTCACGGTGTCAAGGAAATTCCTAGAATGGACGATTTATAGGATAATATAGTTTATCCAAAGACTTGCGCCGATTTGCGCCTGTCATGCCGGAGCCAAAGCGGCAAAAATTTTTGCCGAACACGGGAGGGATTCATGAAACTGCGATTCACGACGGCCATCGGCGCGGCTGCCTTCCTGTGTTGCGCGGCACACGCGGACGAACTCAAGACGCAGGTCGATGGCTGGCGCTCCGCGCATGAAACGCAGATCCTCACGCAATTCGACACGCTGCTGCGCTTTCACAGCGTTGCCGCGGAGCCGCAAGGCACGGCGGCAGCGGGCGCCTGGCTGCAGAATGAATTGAAAGCGCGTGGCTTCCAGACGGAGTTGCTCACCGTCCCGAACGCGCCGCCGGTCGTATTCGGGTCGCTCACAACGCCGGGCGCCAAGCGCACGGTCGTTTTCTACGCGCATTATGACGGACAGCCGGTGACGCCGTCGCAATGGGCGACGCCGCCGTTCGATCCCGTCATGCGCAGCGGACCGCTGGGTAGCGGCGAGCATGTCGTGGACTGGAAGAGCGCCAAGCCGCCTTACAATCCGGAGTGGCGGCTGTATGCGCGCTCCACGGGCGACGACAAGATTTCCGAACTTGCATTCCTCGCGGCCTTCGATGCGCTGAAGGCGGTGGGGAAGAAGCCATCCGTGAACATCAAGATCGTTTGGGAAGGCGAAGAGGAGGCTGGCTCGCCGCATCTTCAGGACATCCTGCGCAAGAACGCGGACAAGCTTTCGTCCGATCTCTGGTTGATTGGCGACGGGCCGGTGCATCAGTCCCGTCGGCCGCTGATCTATTTTGGCGCGCGCGGCACCATCGGTCTCGATGCGACGATCTACGGTCCGATCAAGGCGCTGCATGACGGGCATTACGGCAACTGGGTGCCGAACCCCGGCGCGATGGCGGCGGAATTGATCTCCGAGATGCGCGCACCCGATGGCCGTGTCCTGATTCCCGGCTTCATGAACGACGTGCGGCCGGAAACGAAAGCCGAGCATGACGCCATCGCGGCGCTGCCGCCCGTCGAGGACGAATTGAAGAAGGAATTCCAGATCAACCGCAGCGAAGCCGGCGACAGCCTGATGAACGCCATCATGCGTCCGGCGCTGAACATCCGCGGCATCCGGACAGGGAAGGTGGCCGGCGAGGCGGCGAACGCCATTCCGATCGACGCGGAAGTCTCCATCGACTTCCGCCTGGTGCCGAACCAGACACCCGAGCATGTCCGTGCGCAGACGGAGGCCTTCCTGCGCGCGAAAGGCTGGACGATCGTGGACAAGACGCCGGACGAGGCCACGCGGCTGGCGCATCCGAAGATCATCAAGATCGATTGGGAAGACGGTTATGCCGCGCTGCGCTCGGACATGGCATCGCCGCCCGCGCGTGCTGTGATCGCGGCGGCACAGAGCGCCTCCGACCAGCCGGTGGCCGTGGTGCCGACGCTGGGCGGCAGCGTGCCCCTCTATGTGTTCGATGATATCTTTCACACACCGCTGGTGGGTCTGCCCGTCGCCAACCACGACGACAATCAGCACGCAGCGAACGAGAACATCCGCTTGCAGAATGTCT